>CAZRYA010000106.1:0-5231 GCA_964604235.1 uncultured Tissierellaceae bacterium
CAGTTAATGAAATCTATGATTTTAATAAGGGACTTTTTGGAACTATAAAAATTGGAACCGTCTCATCATCTGGAACCAGTATATTAAATAATAAAATGATGGACTTCCACCTAAAATATCCTGAGGTGAATTTTGAAATTTGGGAGGGTAATACCTTTAAAATACTAGACTTATTAAATACAGGTATTATTGAAATAGGCATAGTAAGGACTCCCTTTGATTTAACTAATTATAATTCTATTGGTCTTCCTGTGGAGCCTATGATTGCAGTTATGTCCAGTGACCTGGCTTGGGAAAGTAAACCTATAATAGGTTTAAACCAGTTAAATAACAAACCCCTGATTATTTATAGGCGGTTTGAAGAACTTATTTTACAACTCTGTAGGCAAGAAAATTTCGAACCCAGGTTTATATGTAAAAATGATGATGCTAGGACTACCCTATTATGGGCTGAAACTGGCCTTGGAATTGGTATAGTTCCAAGGTCAGCTATTGACCTAGTTAAAAGTCAAAATCTTAGCTACAAAGAAATTTCCAATTCCCTGCTACATACTCAAATTTTAGGAATTTGGCTAAAAAACAGGGACCTATCACCAGCCGCCTATAATTTTTTAAGGTTTTTTGAAAAAAATTCCCTTTAAAAAAAGCATATCCTAGGTCTTGTAAGATCTAGGGTATGCTTTTCTCTCTTATTTAAAATATAAATTTTTAAGCTGTTCTTTTGAATTGACTCATATAAAGTTCCTTATAGAAGCCAGCCTTATCCATTAGTTCATCATGGGTTCCTTGTTCAATAATACTACCGTTATCCATTACTAAAATTAAATCTGCATTCCTTATTGTAGATAACCTATGGGCTATTACAAAGCTAGTTCTTCCCACCATAATGTTTTTCATAGCCTTTTGCAGCATAAGCTCTAGTCTGGTATCAACAGAACTTGTAGCTTCATCCAGAATTAAAATCTTTGGATCTGCTAAAAATGCTCTGGCAATTGTTAAAAGTTGCTTCTCTCCTGCTGATACATTTGAAGATTCTTCATCTATAATCATATTATATCCATCAGGTTGGGTCTTTATAAAATGGTCTACATTGGCCATTTTAGCTGCATTTCTAATTTCTTCATCAGTGGCACTATCCTTACCATATTTAATATTATCCCTAATACTACCATTGAACAACCAAGTATCTTGAAGTACAAGACCAAATATAGACCTTAAGTCATTCCTAGTCATATCCTTTATATTTATACCATCTACCTTAATAGCTCCACTTGTAACATCGTAGAATCTCATAAGCAAGTTAATCATAGTTGTCTTTCCTGCTCCTGTTGGACCTACTATTGCTATCATTTGTCCTTCTTTTACATCTACATTTAAATCCTTAATCAATATATTGTCCCCTGTATATCCAAAGGAAACATTTTCAAAACTAACATTTCCCTTTATACTGCTAATATCTGCTGGAATTTTTACCTCTGGAACCTCTTCCTTCTCTTCTAAGAACTCAAATACTCGCCTAGATGCTGCAGATGCAGATTGAAGGGCAGATGATAACTGGGTTACCTGTTGCAAGGGATCATTTAACTGCCACATATACCTTATGAAGGCCTGTAATAATCCTACTTTAATTACATCTGACATAATTAAATCCATCCCCATCATTATTACAATAACCATTACTAGATAGGTTATTAAGGATATTAGAGGTGACATTAGGCCTGAAATAAATTGGGCCTTAAAACCATTTTCACATAGGTCATTATTTATAGTCTTAAATTCTTCTATGGACTCTTCTTCCTTGTTGTATAATTTTATCTCCGTCAAGCCTGTATACCTTTCTTGAATATATCCATTTAAATTTCCCAAGGCCTTTTGTTGGTTCCTAAATAGCCTTGATGACTTACTAGTTATAAACTTTACAACTAAAAGGCTTAAGGGGATTATCATTATGCCAACTAGGGCCATTTTCACATTTATCCAAAACATAAGCCCCACTGCCAAGGTTATGGATAAGATAGCACCTAATATTTTAGACAGGGACTGTTGCATTGCATTTGATATAGTATCAATATCATTTGATATTATACTCAGTATATCTCCAACTGTTCTCTTATCAAAATAGCTCACTGGTAATTTTGTTATCTTCTTTTGAACTTCATTTCTCAAATCCCTCATGGTATTTTGTATACCCTTTGTAAGTAGGTATTGGGAGTAGAAACCCGTCAATACATTACCTATATATATTAAGAATAAAATCTTTATTACATTTAAAATATATTGAAAACTTATGGCTGCACCTGAAATATTATTTGCAATATTTTCCACATCATCTTTTAACCTACTGGTGATTAATCCTTCCACTAGGGGTGCTGATGCTAAGAAAGCTGAATAGGCAACTAGCAAGACCAAGGCTCCTATAAAGTATTTCTTGTAGGGCTTCATATAGTTATATAATTTTTTCATCCTAGTAGTTCCTCCTTCCTAAGTTGAGATTCTGCAATTTCATAATAGATACTACAGTTTTCTAGTAGTTCTCTATGGCTTCCTATCCCAACAACTTCTCCTTCATTTAAAACCACTATCCTATCAGCATTCATAATCGTACTGATTCTCTGAGCCACTATTAGCACAATCGATTCTTTAGTTTCATCCTTTAAGGCAGCCCTTAGCATAGAATCTGTCTTGTAATCGAGAGCTGAAAAGCTATCATCAAAAATATAAATTTTTGGTTTTTTTACAACTGCTCTGGCTATGGAAATCCTTTGCTTTTGTCCTCCCGAAAAGTTTTTTGCCCCTTCACTTATATACTCTTGAAGTCCATCTGGTTTACTATCTACAAAGTTTTTAGCTTGGGCTATTTCTAAAGCATGATAAAGTTCTTCCCTAGTGGCATCTGGCTTACCAAATCTTAAATTTTCTTCTATACTTCCATTAAACAAAAATGCCTTTTGGGGTATAAATCCTATTTCATTACGAAGTTGGTCCAAGCTATAATCCCTAATGTCACTTCCATTTAACTTTATACTACCATCAGTAATATCATAAAATCTTGGAATCAGATTTATAAGGGTTGACTTCCCACTTCCTGTACTTCCTATAAAGGCTACTGTTTCACCTTCATTAGCTGTAAATGAAACATTTTTTATTACAGCCAGTTCCCCATTAGGATACTTAAAGCTCACATCCTCAAATTCCAATTTTGTTTTTTCTCCTGAATTTAAAATCTCATCCCTTGTATTACTAAATATAGTAGGCTCTTCATCTAAAATTTCTTTTATACGATCAGCAGAAACCTTTGCTCTTGGATACATGATAAATACAATTGAAAATATCATTACTGAAAATAAGGCATGGAATTGATAGTCTAAAAATGCTATCAACTGTCCCAACTGAAGGCTACCCTTATCTATCATTATGGTTGAAACCCAAAATACTAGTAGCATAGATATGTGTAATAACAAGAAAAATGCTGGTTCTGTAAAGGCTATTATCTTAAATAGATTTTTAGAATTATCCGCATAATCTTCGTTTACTTGTCCAAATCTCTCTATCTCATACTGGTTTTTTCTAAAAGCCCTAATAACCCTTACCCCTAATAAGTTTTCTCTTGAAATCTTATTTAACTTGTCTATTCCCTTTTGTTGCTTTACTGAAATTGGATTAGTAAGTTTTGTAACTATATAAACTCCTAAAATTATAAAAGGAAAACTTCCACCTATGATTAAGGATAGGCTAAGGCTAGTTTTTACAGTCATAAAGACACTTATTATAATCATAACTGGTGCCAATAAAGCAGTTCTAAATAGTAAGTTTGCAAATAGCATTAATTGAAAAGCATCACTTGTTGTACGAGTAATCATAGAGGAGATACCAAATTTGTTGTATTCATTATGTGAGAACTTTTGAGATTGTTTAAAGACGTCGTTTCTTATGTCTCTTATCATATAAGTAGATATCCTAGATGAAGCATAGGATATTAAAATACTACCTAAACCTCCTACAAGGCTTATTCCCAACATTATCATTCCCATTCTCTTAACTGATTCAATATCTCCACTTGTAACTCCTTGGTCAATCATCTGGCCCATTATGGTCGGAATTCCCAGCTGAACCAAAACGAAACTCAATATTCCTAAGACATTTAATAGTATTAGCTTAGGATATCTTTTTAGATATTTTAGTACTAATTTCATAAAAACCTCCACTTTCACTTCATTTATTTTTTCTCTAACATATTTGACTAATTCTTATACTTGAACTATTATAAACTATAAGGTTATCTTATAGTCAATAGCTCCATAATATAAATGTTTTTTAACAAGGAGGTTTACATGGAAAGAAAACAAACAGAATTTATGTCCACTGGAGAATTCGCCAAGCTTTGTGAAGTCCCCAAACATATTTTATTCCACTATGATGAAATAGGCCTCTTTAAACCTGCTATAACTAAGGATAATGGGTACAGGTATTATTCTTTTAGGCAGTATGATACCTTTTCAATCATAGTTTCCCTTAAGAGGTTGGGAATGCCCCTAAAGGAAATAAAAGAATTTATGGATAATAGAAATCCCCAATCACTTATTTCCCTCCTAGATGAAAAATCCAAGGAGATAATAAGAGAGATTAATAGGCTTAAGGAAATAAATACAGAAATAAAATCCCTTAAAAATTTAACAGAGACCACCCTGGCCCTGGAAGATAAGTACAACCAAATAGAACTTGTCTACTTAGATGATTTCTATGCTTTTAAAAGTCAACCCATGTATGGAAATGAAGACAATTCATTACCTAACTTTATATCTGCCCTTATAGACTTTAGAAAGTGTAGCAACTCTACTACTATTGACTTCTTAGGTGCTGCCCTAGATATGGGTAATATTTTAGAAAAAAGATTCAACAGCTTCTCCTATTTATTCATCAAAGGTGATAATATTAAAGAGGACTACAGTTTAGTTAAGACTTCAGGCTGGTATCTTCAAGTTTACTATAAGGGAAGCTACCAAAATATAAGTAGTATTTACTCTCAACTTATAACTTATGCAGAGGAAAACAACATCAAACTAGGAAAGCAGGTCTTTGAAGAATACCTCCTATTTGAAGTGGCTACAAAAGAAAAAAGCGAATATGTTACACTTATAACAGTAGAGCTTGAAAAATAATTTATTGATATAGGTTTATTTACAAAAAGTTAGTTATTTTTTATATCTCTTGGGTAAAAATACAGGTAAGGT
>CAZRYA010000106.1:5241-6469 GCA_964604235.1 uncultured Tissierellaceae bacterium
GTAAGGTGGTGATTGATTTGATATCTTTAAAAGAATATAATTTAAAAGATTTAAATTTAAGAAACAGAATTGTAATGCCCCCAATGTGTATGTACTCTTCTGATGAATCTGGATTAGTCAAAAACTTTCACAGAACTCATTACGGAGCTCGTGCACTGGGAGGAGTTGGACTTATTATTTTAGAAGCAACTGCTATTACAAAAAATGGAAGGATTTCCAGTAAGGATTTAGGGATTTGGAGTGATGATCACATTTTAGGCCTAAGAGCCCTAGTATCTGAATGCCATGCCTATGGAGCAAAAATGGCTATACAAATAGCCCATGCAGGTAGGAAATCAATGTCTTCTGATGTAAATTGTGTAGCACCATCTTCAATTCCATTTAATGAAAAATATAAGACGCCTGAAGAACTTAGTAAGTCAGATATTGAACTCATTGTTAAGCAATTTCAGGATGGGGCTAAAAGAGCCCTTGCCGCAGACTTTGACCTACTGGAAATTCATGGAGCCCATGGCTACTTAATTCATGAATTTTTGTCTCCCCTTACTAATAAGCGAATCGACGCCTATGGGGGACCCTTAGAAAATAGAACTAGGTTTTTAAAAGAAATCCTATCTGCTGTGAAAAAGGTTTGGCCTAGTGATAAACCTTTAATTTTAAGAGTATCTGCAGATGATTATACTGAAGGTGGACTTACTCCTTATGATATGGTCAATATTATCAATGAAGTAAAAGACTACATTGATATGGTCCATGTAAGTACAGGAGGTCTAGTAGAAACTAAATATCATGTATATCCTGGATATCAAGTTACACATTCTGAAATAATAAAATCTAAGTGTAATATACCAACCATAGCCGTTGGCTTAATTGAAGAATTCGACCATATTGATGACATCATAAACAAAAATAATGCTGACCTAGTTGCACTTGGTAGACCCCTACTTAGACAGCCTAGTTTAGTTGTAAATATGGCCTATGAAAAAGATATAAACCTATGTCCTAAGCAATATGAAAGGGCATATAGATAATAAAAGAAGTGGGCAACCACTTCTTTTTTAGGCCATATTATGGACTTATTTAAGGGTAAGAATATATTAAAGCATGGATTTAGAATTAATAGCTAAATCCTCTCCAGAATACTGGATGGGCTTTCTTCCCATAAGGAGTCTAGTTTAAAACTCGCCAAAAAGCTTTTAAAATTTTTTTATTAATTGAGAGGTGAACT
>CAZRYA010000107.1:0-687 GCA_964604235.1 uncultured Tissierellaceae bacterium
CTTTTGCTCATACCAAGCAATATTATAGGCTATTGGAAGTTCATTTATATCATTAAGTTCAAATATTTCCTTTAACTTAAGGGCAATTACTGCTAGTGAATAAGAGTCATTACACTGACCTGCATCTAATACCCTAGGAATTCCATTAATATCTCCCAAGTTCAATTTATTGTACTTATACTTAGCGCATCCAGCTGTTAATATAACTGTATCTTTTGGAAGAGCTGCTGCAAAGTCTGTGTAGTAGTTTCTCTTACTTTGTCTACCATCACAACCTGCCATTACAAAAAATTTCTTAATAGCTCCTGTCTTAACTGCCTCTACTATTTGGTCAGCTAACTTAAATACTTGTGCATGGGCAAACCCACCTACAATCTTTCCAGTTTCTATTTCTGTTGGAGCTGGAAGAGTTTTAGCATGGTCTATAAGCTGACTAAAGTCTTTGGCCTTTCCATTTACCCTGTCTGGTATGTGTTTGAAGCCTGGATATCCAGAAGATCCAGTTGTATAAACCCTATCAGCATAGGAAGATAGAGGTGGAACTATACAGTTTGTAGTAAATAGTATTACTCCATTAAACTTTTCGAATTCTTCTTTTTGTTGCCACCAAGCATTTCCGTAATTCCCTATAAAGTGACTATATTCTTTAAATTTAGGATAGTAGTTTGCTGGTAGCATTTCTCCATG
>CAZRYA010000107.1:697-6402 GCA_964604235.1 uncultured Tissierellaceae bacterium
TAAATATCCACTCCTGAGTCTTTAGTTTGCTCAAGTAACTCTTCAAAATCTTTTAAGTCATGGCCTGATACTAGTATTCCTGGCCTACTTGCTACTCCTATATTCACTTCTGATATTTCTGGGTTACCATAAGAAGAAGTATTGGCTTTATCTAGAAGTGCCATTGCCTTAACCCCATAATCTCCTGTTTCCAATGTAAGAGCAACTAAATCATCTGCTGTTAATGTATCTTTTGTTATTTCAGACATAGCACGCCTAATAAATACTGATATCTCCTTATCTTCATAACCTAAATTCATGGCATGTTCTAAATAGGCTGCCATCCCTTTAATTCCATAAGTTATTAATTCCCTAAGTGATCTTACATCTTCATCTTCTGTAGCAAGTACTCCTACTCCTTCTGACCTAGATTTATAAGTAATTTCATCATTAGAATTAACTTTAAAGGTCGCATAGTCACTTAGGTCTCCAAGTTCTATTCCTTTTCCACTTAAAGTCTCTATTAACTTATCCCTGTAAAGCAAAGCTTCTTTTATCTTGGCAAAAAATCTATCTTTATCAAAGTTGGCATTTGTTATTGTCATAAATAGAGAATCTATTATTATCCTATCTAGTCCCTCTACTTGGATATTGTTTTCATCTGCCTTCCTTCCAAGGATTGATAAACCCTTTACTGTATATATCATTAAATCTTGAAGTGCTGCCAAGTCTGAAGTCTTTCCACACATTCCTACTTTTGTACAGCCCTTTCCACCTGCCGCTTCTTGACATTGATAACAGAACATACTCATTTAAATCATCTCCTTAAGTTTTTTTCTCTTTTAATATACTCCTATTATATACTTCAGATTTTATTATTTCGGTAACAGATGTTACACAATATTATTTTTTATTGTAAATTTATTAATATTTTTTCAAATACACAGTAAACCAGTAGGAATTATGTTTATTTATTCTCATTTATGGTATAATTTTCATAAGATATTTTAAGGTGAGGTGATATTATGATTAGCATAAGCGAATACCTACAAGACCCTTGTGGAAAAATGGCCATTCCCTATTGGAAATATATTAAATCAATGGTAAACTCCAATATAATTATGGTCCATGATAAGGTTGCTAATTCAGAAAATATAAAACTCAGGAAGTCTGATAAGGTTCTAAGATTAGTCCATAACTTAGAATACTTGGAAGATATTGAAATCTCTGGCTTCTACTTAAGGGAAGTGGATACTAAGACAGAGTTAGATTTAGTTGTAAGTATTATAAATAGCTGTTATGATGATGTTGCCGTAGATAAAGAAGAAATTATACAGTTTACAAAAGAACCAGTCTTCCACAAATGCCTGTGGCAGTTTGTAGTAGATAAGGTTACTGACCAGCCTATAGCCCTTGGCATAGGCGATTTCCACTTTGCCCTAATGGAGGGCAGCCTAGAGTGGATTCAAGTCCTTCCAGAATATAGAAATATAGGTATTGGCAGAATGTTAGTCATGGAACTCTTAAAAAAACTAGACCAAAAAGGAAACTTTGCCACTGTTAGCTTTGATGCTAGGCCAAACTCTATTCCAGAAAAGCTTTATAGGTCTTGTGGCTTTATTGGAGATGACCTATACCATATTGGATATAAGTAGGAGATGATAATATGAGAGATACAGTTTTGTACACTTCTATGAGTTTAGATGGATATTTAGCAGATGAAAATAGTGGGGTTGACTGGCTGGTTGGAGATGGCTCTGACCCTCAGAACCCTGGAAGCTATGAAGATTTTTTTAAAAGTATCGATACTATTATTTTAGGCAATACCACCTATGAACAAATAACAAAAGAGCTTTCACCAAATAATTGGGTCTACTCTGGTAAAAAGACTTATGTTATGACTAGGGACAAGAGCAAAATCCGCAAAGTTAATGATGAAATAGAGTTTACAGATTTAAGCCCCAAAGATTTAATAAAAAAACTTAGGTCTGAAAATGGAGGTAAAATTTGGTTAGCTGGTGGGAGTAGCCTAGTAAATGAATTTATTAAACTAGATGAAGTAGATCTATACAGTATTCCATTATACCTACTATTTTGGCCAGTGGAATAAGCTTATTCAAAGAATTAAATGAAAGCATTGACCTAAAACTTATATCAACAGATAGCTATGATGGGATCGTCCAACTAAACTACAAGAAAAGATAGGCCAAAAATATATCGCTAATTTAAATTTAAAAGACTGAAGTCTAATAGACTTCAGTCTTTTATATAATAAGTTTCTTCCTACTTAAAATTTCCCTCTTGATTTAGTGCCTCAACAAACATAGCTGACTCCTGGGCACCTTGAACTGCATACTTTCCATCAAATACAAAAAATGGTACTGAAGATATTCCATACTCACTGGCCTTGTTTATATCTGCAAGGACCTCATCAGTGTAATCACTTCCACCTAAGACTTCCCTTGCCTTGCCTCCATCCAATCCAACTTCTTCTGCTATCTTAACCAATTCGTCAATACTTCCAATATGTCTTCCGTCTATTAAGTGGGCTTCAAAAAGAGCCTTATTCATTTGGCTTCCCTTTCCATTTGCCTCTGCAAATTTATTTAACCTATGGGCCCTTAAAGTATTTGTCTCTATTAAGTTCTCAAAGTCATAATTTAACCCATCTGCCTTGGCCATAGTAAGCATCTGCTCTATCATCCCATTGGCCTTTTCCATACTAACACCGTATTTTCCTGCTAAATATTCTATTGGGTCTAATCCAACACCTTCTTCCATTGTAGGATCTAGTTGGAAAGTTTTAAACTCAATCTCTACATCTTTCCCTGTTTCTTCCAATGCTTTTTCAAGCCTCGTCTTGCCTATATAACAAAAAGGACAAGCATAGTCTGACCAAATCTCTATTTTCATAAAATCCCTCCTAGTATATTATCTTATTTCTACCCGTTTTTTTAGCAATATATAGCCTTTCATCTGAAACTTCTATTAGTTTTTCAATTTCTACATTTTCTCCATCTAAATCATCTACATCTGAAACCCCTGCACTAAAAGTAATGTTTATACAAGAATCCATATAGACAAAACACTTGACCCTTACCTTTTCCAGTATCCTATCTAATATCATCTTGGCTGCTTCTTTTTCTGTATTTGGAAATACCAATATAAATTCTTCTCCCCCATACCTAGCTAAAACGTCACAAGACCTAATATTTGATCCTATTGCCCTTACTAATTCTATAAGGACATAGTCTCCAGCTTGATGGCCATACTGGTCATTTATAGACTTAAAATGGTCTATATCTATTATGGCCAGCGAAAAAGTATTTTTAGTTATCTCATAGGTTTCTATTATTTCACTTAGTTGTTTAAATAAGTACCTCCTATTATAGGCATTAGTTAAAGCATCTTTCATAGCATTGTCCTTTAATTTTAACTCTAAAAGTTTACGTTCTGATATGTCATGCTTAATGGCCAAAAAGTACTTTAACTCCTTATTGGAATCATAAATTGGAGTTATCCGACTCTCTTCATAGTATAAGGAACCGTCCTTCCTCCTATTTATTTGTTCACCCTGCCATATCTCACCTTTTGTTATAGCAGCCCACATTTTTTCATATATTTTTGGATCAGTAAGTCCCGACTTTAAAATTCTTGGGTTCTTACCTATGACCTCTCCATAAGAATAGCCTGTTATGTTTTCAAAAGTAGGGTTTACATAGAGTATATGACCTGCTAAATCTGTCATTACTATTATTACATAAGATTGTTCTATTGCTTCTAATAAGATTTTCCTTTCTTTTTCACCTTGGGAAAAAGAAAGGAGATTTAAAGTCTTACTTGTATCACAAGTAGTGTCTTCCACTATTTTTCCTATACCTATAACCTTATCATCAATTACTCTTATATTGAACCTTACAGGGACCTTACTACCACAAATACTCCTAAATACATTTGTATATATTAAATTGTCCTTATTCTCCAACATCTCCATGGAAAACTTACCCTGTTCTATATTAGAAGCATCCACTATATCTATAAAGCTTTTATCTTTTAAATCCTCTAAGTTATAACAAAGAACTTCTGTGAATTTGTCATTTATATCTATAAACTTCATATCCTTATCCAATATAAAGAATATATCAGAGCTTAACTTAAATAAGTCTCTATACATTTTGTTCAACTATAATCCCTCCATGGTCTGCATTAAGCAGCAAATTGACTGCTATATAGCTCTTTATAAAAACCATTTTGACTCAATAGTTCTTCATGGTTTCCCTGTTCAATAATCTTTCCATCTTTTAATACTAAAATCGTATCTGCATTTTTTATAGTTGATAATCTGTGAGCTATTATAAAACTTGTCCTTCCTTCCATTAGCTTGTTCATAGCCTTTTGAATTAATATCTCCGTTCTAGTATCTACACTTGAAGTAGCTTCATCTAATATTAGTATAGTAGGATCTGTTAATAAAGCTCTAGCTATTGTCAATAACTGTTTTTGCCCTTGAGAAATATTAGATGCATCCTCATTTAAAATAGTATCATAGCCTTCAGGTAGAAGGGAAATAAAATGATCTGCCTGGGCATGTTTTGCTGCCATATATATTTCTTCATCACTTGGATTCTCTTTACCATAAGCTATATTTTCTTTTATAGTCCCATTGAAAAGCCAAGTATCTTGTAAGACCATCCCAAACATCTTTCTCAAGTCTCCACGCCTAAAGTCTAAAATATTATAACCATCTACTTCTATCTGGCCACCATCTATTTCGTAAAATCTCATTAGTAGGTTTACTATGGTAGTTTTACCTGCTCCTGTTGGACCTACTATGGCTACTTTCTGTCCTTCTTCCACTTTTATGTTTAAATCCTTAATAAGGTCTTCATTTTTATTATAGCTAAAATCTACATTATTAAAGCTAATCCTTCCTTGAGCTTTCTTTAATTCTATAGGATTTATTGACTCTTCTACTTCTTCCTCTTCATCTAGAATTTCAAAGACTCTCTCAGCTGAAGCTATTGTAGACTGTATTACATTGGCTATATCAGCTGTTTGTACTATAGGTTGTGTGAATTGTCTTGAGTATTGGATAAAGGCTTGAACATCTCCTATGGATATCCTGCTCTTTATTACAAAAAGTCCACCTACTACTGATACAAAAATATAGCCTATATTGTTTATAAAGTTCATTATTGGCATTATAATTCCTGAAATAAATTGAGCCTTATAGCTTGAATTATACATTTCATCATTAATCTCTTTAAACCTATCAATAGAGTCTTCCTCTTTACCAAAAGCCTTTATTATTTGATGGCCTGTATACATTTCTTCAATGTGCCCATTCAAGTCTCCCATAGAACTTGATTGAATAATAAAATACTCTTGTGATTTCTTAGCTATGCTTTTTGTAGCAAGTATACTAAGGGGAATTGTCACTAGGGTTATTAATGTCATAGTCGGACTTATGATTAACATCATAATGATGATACCAACTAGACTTACAATTGCTGATAGTAATTGGGTTAAACTTTGTTGTAGGGTACTACTTATATTATCTACATCATTAGTCACACGACTTAATATCTCTCCTGTTTGATATTTGTCATAATAGGAGAGTGGAAGTTTAGATAATTTTTTATCCACATCTTCCCTAAGTTTAAATATTATCTTTTGAGTTACTCCTACCATTATATACTGTTGAATATAAGAAAAAATTGCCGATA
>CAZRYA010000108.1:0-3673 GCA_964604235.1 uncultured Tissierellaceae bacterium
GTTTATTGTCCTCATGTAACACTTCAACAAACGTTTAAATTTTATATATGAATTGGGCTTAGACCACTTAGCTATAGTTGGAATAACACTATCATCCTTAACTGGATACCTAGTATTAAATGAAAGAAAGATAGAAGATGGAGCCATTACCATATTGGCATTTATGTACATACCATTTTTACTATCTCATTTATACTACTTATCAGATGGGGTATATTTATGGTTAGTTTTTATAATAGCTTTTGGAAGTGATACCTTTGCCTACTTTGCAGGAAACCTATTTGGAAAAAATAAGTTATCTCCAACTATTAGTCCTAATAAGACAGTAGAAGGATCCATAGGAGGGGTTATAGGTAGTTTTGTGTTAACCCTTATATTTTCATATTTGTATGCAAAAAATCATATGATAAAACTATTATTTCTAGCTGTACTAGGATCTCTTGTTAGTCAATAAGGTATACTGGAGTTAAGGACTATGGAAGGCTTATACCGGGCCATGGTGGCATTTTGGATAGGTTTGACAGCATAATTGTAACTACACCAGTGGTATACTACTTTGTAAGAATTTTTATTAAATAGAGGTGATAATATGTTAACGGCAATATGGGCTATTTTGATTTTTTTAATAGTTATATTGATACATGAGTTAGGACATTTTATAGTGGCTAAGTCTGTAGGGATAAAGGTAAATGAATTTGCAATAGGAATGGGGCCAAAAATATTTCAAAGGCAAAAGGGTGAGACTAAATATACGCTTAGGTTATTACCAATTGGAGGCTATGTAAGTATGGAAGGTGAAGATGAAGATTCAGCAGATCCTAGAAGCTTTAACATGGTTCCAGTAGGTAAGAGAATAGCAGTTGTCTTGGCAGGTGCTATAATGAATTTCGCCCTTGCGATAATAATATTAAGTGGAATATACATTTCATTTGGGACTCCAAGTACCACTGTAGGACAACTTATAGAAGGAAGTCCTGCCTATACTTCAAATTTGGAAGTAGGAGATAGAATTGTAAGTATAGATGAGATTAAAATTACTTCTTGGGATGACATTTCAAAGACTATAGCTAAGGCAGAGCCTAATAAACCTTTGGATTTAGAAGTAGTAAGAAATGGGAAAAGTTTAGACTTAGAAATAAGCCCTATAGAAGATAAGGGAAAGACGGTAATAGGTATAGTCCCTAAAAATGAAAAAAACTTTATAAAGGGAATTAAAGAAGGATTCTTAAATACAGCAAGAGTTGTAATGCTTATGTTTGATTTTATAGCTAGTGCCTTTAGAGGTAATGTTAGCTTAAATGACTTCTCAGGACCAGTAGGAGTTGTAAGTGAAATTGGTAAGGCAGCAAAAACAGGAATGTATGATATAATGTTTATGTTGGCTTTTATAAATATAAACTTAGGTTTTTTCAACCTACTACCTATACCAGCCTTAGATGGCGGTAGGGCATTCTTCTTGTTTATAGAGTTGTTAAGAGGTAAGCCAATAAATCCTGATAAGGAAGGTTTTGTTCACTTTGTAGGGTTTGTTCTGTTAATGTCTTTAATGTTAGTGGTAACTTTTAAAGACATCATAAGATTATAGACAAAATTTGGTGGTGAAATAATGTATAGAGATAAAACTAGGGTAATAGAAGTAGGAGATGTGAAAATAGGAGGAGGAAATCCTGTAAGCATTCAATCTATGACTAATACTCAAACTAAGGATATAAAGGCCACAGTGGGCCAGATAAAAGCTCTAGAAGAAGCAGGATGTAATGTAATTAGGACAGCTATTACTGATTTACAAGATGCTAGGGCCATAGAAGAAATAAAAAAACAAATAAATATACCTATTATAGCGGATGTTCAGTATGATTATAGGTTAGCCCTGGAAGCTATAAAGTATGGTATAGATGGTATGAGGATTAATCCAGGTAATATTGGGGCAGACCACAAGGTTAGAGAAGTCGTAGAGGCTTGTAAAAATAGTGGCATATCCATAAGGCTTGGAGTAAATGGAGGGTCTATAAATCAAAAATTTCTAGACAAGTACCAAGGAGTCAATGAAGACTCAATCGTCTATTCGGCTCTGGACCAAGTAGATTTACTGGAAAAAATGAATTTTAGTGACATAAAGATTTCCCTAAAGGCAAGTAATGTAGACTTGACTGTAAAATCATACAGGAAAATATCTGAATTGTGTAATTACCCACTACATCTAGGAATAACCGAGGCAGGACCAGTGGGAAGTGGAAGTGTTAAATCGGCTGTTGGACTGGGGATTTTATTATATGAGGGAATAGGAGATACTATAAGGGTGTCCTTAACAGGAGACCCAATAGAGGAAATAAAAGTAGGAAAAGATATATTAAGGTCACTGGGCTTATATAAGGAAGGTATTGAAATAATATCTTGCCCTACTTGTGCAAGGACTAAAATTGGCCTTATAGATATAGTGAAAGAAGCAGAAATAAGATTGGGTAAGATAGATAAACCTCTTAAGGTGGCCATTATGGGTTGTGCTGTAAATGGGCCAGGAGAAGCTAGGGAGGCCGATATAGGAATTGCTGGTGGACAAGGGGAAGGTTTAATCTTTAAAAAGGGTGAAATAATAAAAAAAGTTAGGGAAGATGAACTTTTAGATGAACTTATTAAAGAAATAGAAAATCTTTAATGATGGAGGTATTTAATTGGAAAAGATAATTTCTAGATTGAAGGATATTACTGAAGATGAGAAGAAGAAAATTGAAGGCTACAGTTTTACCTTAAATGGAGTTAAAATCTATAAAAACAAGATGAAAATGGAAATATATCTTAAGTCTAAACAACTATTGAAAACAGAAGAATATAATTTTTTAACTAAAGTCTTTAAAAGAAATTTTAAAGACTTTAGTATTCATTTATACATGGTTTATGATTTTGAAGGAGATAGTCAAACTAGGTTTAAAGCATATAGTCCAAGAATATACGATATTATAAAAGAAGACATTCATTCTTGTAAAGGATGGATTGATAAGTTAGAATTTGAGCTTAAGGAAAGAGAACTTTTCTTGTATGCACCGAATACTATGGCTAGTTTTATGATGGAGAGAAATGGTCTAAGAAGGGATATAGAAGACTATTTATCAAAGGAATTAAACTTAGATATAAACGTCAAAATATCTGAGGATAGGATAAGGATTGAAGAGAATTTTTTAGAAGAGAAAATTGAAGAAGAGAAGGAAATAGCAAAAACTGAAGTTACAATAAGTAGGAGTCCTTCGAAAAATAAAGACTCAAGCAGGTCTAAAAATAAAAATTACTCTTTTGGTAAAAGTATAAATCAAGAGATTATCCCAATAGAGGCTATATCAGAAAGTACTGGAACATGTGCCGTTGCAGGCCTTGTTTTTGATATAGAAACTAGAGAGTTGAAAAACAAAAAAACTCTAGTAACTTTTAATATATCAGATGGTAGTGATTCAATTAGTGCTAAAATGTTTTTAACAGAAGAACAGTTTGAAGACTTCATTGCCAATGTAGGAGAAGATAGTAATGTTAAAATAGCAGGAGATGTAGTTTATGATATATATGCAAAAACCATCGTAATAATGTTAAAATCTTTGAGCTTAATAGAAGTTGAAGAAAAGAAAGACGATGCTGAGATAAAAAGAGTAGAGCTTCACCTTCATACTCAGATGAGTGCAATGGA
>CAZRYA010000108.1:3683-6308 GCA_964604235.1 uncultured Tissierellaceae bacterium
TAATAAACAGGGCAGAAAGTTGGGGACATGAAGCCATAGCCATAACAGACCATGGAGTAGTTCAAGCTTTTCCGGAGGCAATGTCTGCTGCTAAGGGAAAGGATATTAAAGTAATTTATGGTTTAGAAGGATATTTAATAAATGATACTAAGGGAATTATAACAAATTATACTAAGGGTGAAAAATATGAAACTTATATAGTTTTTGATATAGAGACAACAGGTTTATCTGCTATAAATGATAAAATTACTGAAATCGGAGCAATAAAAATTGTAGATGGAGAAATTGTAGATAAGTATAGTCAATTGGTAAATCCAGAAAGGCCTATACCAGAATTCATAACTAATTTAACAGGCATTACAAATGAAATGGTAGGAGATAAGCCAATAATTTCAGAAGTTATAGGAGACTTTAAAGAATTTATAGGAAATGATGTAATAGTTGCCCATAACTCTGCTTTTGATACAGGTTTTATTAGGGAGAATATGAATAAAAGTAATTTGGATTTTACTAATCCAGTTTTGGATACCTTAGAGTTAGCAAGGGCGGTTTTGCCAGACTTAAAAAATCATAAGCTAAATACCCTAGCCAAACATTTAGGAGTTAGTTTAGAAAATCACCATAGGGCAGTTGACGATGCTACTGCAACAGCAGAAATTTTTCTAAAGATGATGGAAACATTAAAGCTTAATGGTTTAGAAACTTTTGATCAGATTAATAATTTGAATTCTGAGAGGGATAGCTATAAAGATAGACCATTTCATGTAGTTCTGCTTACTGAGAATTTAAAGGGACTTAAGAACCTATATAAAATTATATCTAAATCTCACATGGACTATTTTTATAAGCAACCTAGAATTCCCAAGTCTTTTTTAGAAGAGAATAGGGAGGGGATTTTAGTTGGCAGTGCATGTGAAGCAGGGGAGCTATACCAAGGAATTCTATCCAACAAGAGTTTGGATGAAATAGACGAAATAGTTAAATTCTATGATTATTTGGAGATTCAGCCATTGGAAAATAATGAATTCTTAGTTAGAAATGGTATTTTAAAAGATATGACCCAATTAGAAGACATAAATAAGAGGATTTATGATTTAGGTAAGAAGCATAATAAGACAGTTATTGCTACAGGAGATGTCCATTTTTTAAATCCTGAAGATGAAGTTTACAGAAGGATTTTAATGGCAGGACAAAACTTTAAAGATGCAGACAATCAAGCTCCCCTATATTTTAGGACTACTGATGAGATGTTAAAAGAGTTCGAATACTTAGGTAGGGAAGTTGCAGAAGAAGTTGTAATCCATAATACTAGAAAAATAGCAGGGCAAATAGAAAAGATACAGCCAATTCCAGATGGGACCTTTCCACCTATAATAGAGGGTTCAGAAGATGAATTAAGGAAAATTACCTATGATAAGGCAAATGAGATTTATGGTAGTCCCCTTCCAGAAAATGTAGAAGCCAGGCTTGAAAGGGAGTTAAATTCCATTATAAAAAATGGATATGCAGTTATGTATATAATAGCTCAAAAGCTAGTGTGGAAGTCTTTAGAGGATGGTTATTTAGTAGGGTCAAGAGGGTCTGTAGGTTCTTCGTTTGTTGCAACTATGAGTGGGATTACAGAGATAAATCCTTTAGAACCACATTATATATGCCATGAGTGTAAGCATAGTGAATTTTTCTTAGATGGGACCATAGCTTCGGGAGCAGACTTGGAAGATGCCAAGTGCCCAAAATGTGGGGCAGATTTAGGAAAAGAGGGCCATGATATACCCTTTGAAGTTTTCTTAGGTTTTGAAGGCGATAAGGAACCAGATATAGATTTAAACTTTGCTGGAGAATACCAAAGTGAGGCCCACAGATATACAGAGGAACTTTTTGGAGAGGGTTATGTTTTTAGGGCTGGTACTATAGGTACTGTTGCTGAAAAGACAGCTTATGGATTTGTTAAAAAATATTTTGAGTCCAAAGAGAAAATAGTTAGGCCAGCTGAGATAAATAGGCTAGTAAAAGGTTGTACAGGAATAAGAAGAACATCAGGTCAACATCCTGGTGGGGTAATGATAGTTCCCAAGTATAAAGATATTTTAGACTTTAGCCCAATCCAATATCCGGCCAATGATTCTACATCTGGAGTTGTTACTACTCATTTTGATTACAATGCTATAAGCGGAAATATTCTAAAGTTAGATATACTAGGACATGATGTGCCTACTATTATTAGGATGTTGGAAGATATGACAGGTATCGTATCTACTGATATCCCCCTAGATGAACCTAAAACTATGGGGCTTTTTACCAGTACTAAAAATTTAGGAGTCACTGAAAAAGATATAAATTGCCCTGTAGGTACTTTAGGGATTCCAGAGTTTGGAACTAAGTTTGTAAGGCAAATGCTAGTGGATACTCAGCCAAGTACTTTTTCTGAATTGGTTAGGATAAGTGGTTTATCCCATGGAACTGATGTTTGGATAAACAATGCGCAAGATTTAGTAAGGCAAGGAATAGCACCTCTGAGTAAGGTTATTTCAACTAGGGAGGATATAATGTTGGGTCTTATAAATTACGGTATGGATAAGGAAAAGGCCTTTAAGATAATGGAAAAGGTTAGGAAGGGTAAGAGAC
>CAZRYA010000109.1:0-1924 GCA_964604235.1 uncultured Tissierellaceae bacterium
TCTAGTATTATTGGGTAGTTGTTCTTAGTGGGAATAGCAACTGCAATAGGATTAGTTCCTATTTCCCTTTGTTTTCCACCATAGGGTGCCATCAAGGGAGCTGTATTGGTCATTATTATGCCAATTAAATTATTTTCAGCAAACTTCCAAGCATAGTAGTTCCCACAACCAAAATGTCCACTATTTCTAACACTTACAGCTGATATACCTCTTTCCTTAGTCAGTTCTATACACCTATCCAAGGCCTTAGGCCCTACAATTAAGCCACTGGCATTATCTCCATCAATTAATACATTGCTTGGATGGTCATTTACCGACCTTATGTAGGCTTTAAATTTTCCGACTTATTCTTATACCTATTAACATAAAAAGGCAATTTTGCCAACCCATGAGTTACTACTCCTGTAAGCTCAGCCTGGATAATAACCTCTGAACTAATCCTAGCATACTCCTTAGAAAGACCCATTTCTTCAAATAAAAACTCTACAAATAAAGGTGTTTTCCAATATCTAAATAATACAAGTAAAACCCTCCTCAAATAAGATTTAAACTATTTTCTTAGCTTATCAAATGCATATTTTAATTTCTCTCCTGCTTCGACAATATCCTCATAAGATCTTGAATAAGCCAGCCTTATATGACCTTCTCCAAATTTCCCAAAAGTTGACCCTGGAACTCCTACAACCCCAACTTCATCCATTAAATACTCTACGATTTCAACATCTGTCATGCCAAAAGAATTTATCTTTGGGAACATATAAAAAGCCCCTTCTGGTTTCACTATTTCAAGCCCTTCAATCTTGGATAAATCATCGTAAAACCTGTCTCCACGGCGCTTAAACTCTGCAACCATCTTGTCTATATATTCATCCCCATGATTAAAGGCTTCAACTGCCCCATATTGGGCAAAAGATGTAGCACAAGTTGACAAGTTTTGGTGAACCTTGTTTATATACTTAATTAAATTACTAGGCCCAAGTACATATCCAATTCTCCATCCTGTCATGGAAAAAGACTTAGATGTAGACTTAACTACAAGGGTTCTTTCCCTCATATTATCTAAACTGCTAATTGAAATATGTTGTCCATCGTAATTAAACTCATCATAACATTCATCTGATATTACAATCAAATCATTTTCTATGGCTATATCGGCTATTCCTTGTAGCTCTTCCCTTGAAAATACATAGCCTGTTGGATTGTTAGGTGAATTTATAAGTAGCATCTTAGTCTTAGGGCTAATCCTAGTTTTCAATTGATTTATATCCAACTTCCAATTATCCCCTATAAAAACTGGACCTTCTACTAGGTCTACCCCACAGAACATTGCCATTTCAGAATAAGCTGAAAAGAATGGACTTGTACAAATTAACTCCTCACCCATTTCCATATAAGAAAGTAAAATAGCCGTAATAGCTTAACAGGCCCCTGCTGTTACTGTAATTTCAGTTTCAGGATTATAGTCTAGGCCAAATCTCCTCTTCTCCTTATTTATAATAGCCTCTCTTAATGGCTTTATTCCATTTATATCTGTATAATGAACCCTTTCATCGTCTAGGGCCTTTTTAGCTGCTTCTTTTGCTATTTTTGGTGAATCAAAGTCTGGCCTTCCTATTTCCATATGGATTATCCTCTTGCCCTCTGCCTCTAATTGGTTTGCCTTCATAAATATTTCATACAAGCCACCAAATCTTATATTTTCAATCCTAGAATTACAATTTCTCATATAATCACTTTTCCTTTCATCACAAGTTTATATAACTAAGCTATTTCCTTTCCCTTTGTATATTCAGTCCAAGAATCTTCAAAATACGGAGCATATTTTTCTAGGTCTTCCTTTTCCGTCATTAAAGACACTAGAACAATTAAAACTAAGCTAAGAGGTAGACTTACAAATAGGGGTGGATAAGTTACCTTAAATAGG
>CAZRYA010000109.1:1934-2193 GCA_964604235.1 uncultured Tissierellaceae bacterium
GCAAGTATGAAATTCCCCCACCTAGCATAGCTGCAATAACTCCTGGTGTTGTTGCCCTTTTCCAAAACATAGTTGCAAATACAGGAACTAATAAGCCTCCTGCTGCTAGAGAATAACCCATTAATAGTAATTTAATAACATTTGGTAATAAGACTGCCAACAGGGTCGCTATCAAGCTTATTACAACTATTAATACACGAGTTAACTTAAGACCTTCTTTTTCATCTAATTGAATTTCCTTTATTGGCTCTAGAACATC
>CAZRYA010000109.1:2203-6247 GCA_964604235.1 uncultured Tissierellaceae bacterium
TGCTGTACTCATAGTGGCTGAAATAACTGCTGCTACTAGGACTCCAATTAGGCCTGTAGCTAGTATTTCCATTATCATTTTAGCAAGAATATTCTGTGAACTGGCATCAGGAAAAAGTACAAATGCTGCCATTCCTACAAATATAACTGGTATGGCTATAAAAATGTATAGCATACCTCCCAGTAGGGTAGACTTCCAACTAACTTCCAGGTTTTTAGATGAAGCAATACCTATATATCCAGCCTGTGTAGTAAAACCTGTCAGAGTAGTGGGAATTATTATAGTTCCTATGATTACTCCCCATCCCAGTGTGCTTAAATTTAAAAAAGCCTCTGGTACAGAAGTCATAAGAGAATTCCAGCCACTGCAGATATAGATGCTGGAAATAGAATCCCTGAAAAACCTATTATCATAATAAATACCTGTATTACGTTTATTTGGAAAACAGACTTAAGTCCTCCTGACAATGTATACATTGTTACTATAATTGCAGTTATTATCATACTAGTCTTAAAATTCCAGCCTAGGATAATACTAAGTACTGTTCCAGTTGCAAGTATATTAGATGCAACAAAACCTGTATAGGCTAAAAAGTTAGTAACACCTGCAAAAACTCTTGAAAATTTTCCAAACCTATTTCCAATATAGCCACCTGGTGATAGTATCTCCCCTTTTCATAGCCCTATACATTCTTGGAGCAAAAGGTGCTACTACCTACATGCCTATAATATTTGATATGGCAAACCAACTTCCTCCTAGACCACTTTCAAAGCCATAAGTAGTATTTCCAACTGTTGCTGGCCCTCCTGCCAGTGCATCTTTATTAGTTCGCACTTGCTTAGACGCCTTTGCCCCTACAAATACCAGTAAAACAAAATAAGCTATTATTACAGCAATATCAACTAAACTCATAAAAATCCTCCTCAATTTTAATAATTAAAAGTTCTCAATTTTTATACTTGTTGACTAACTTCACACACAGCTTGTGTGTTTTGCTTGCCTCCTTCCAATCTTATGAAATTGTATTAATACTAGAATATCAATTAAAAGCTATACGTTTTTAATTGTATACATTTAATCTAATATCTTGAAGTATTTACATATAATTATAGTATTGTTTTCTGAATATTCAAGATATAAATTGTTGATTCCAACTTATTTTTTGCCATGATTCTATTGATTTACTAGTTTTAATCAGTACAAATACGCATTTTTCTCAATTTTTTTATTTGATTGAATATTTAAATTCATTATTCTATAATACAATTGTATACAATTATTAATTAATAAGAGGGTGGTTATCCATGGATAAAACTAAGCTTTCAGAACAAGCATATGAAATTCTCCGAACAGATATAATGGACCTAAAATTAAAACCTGGCTCAATCCTATATGAAGCCAAATTAAGTAGGGAGATGGATATTAGCAGGACACCTATCCGTTTAGCCCTGCAACAATTAGTTGCCGAGGGACTAGTAGAAATAAAGTCTGGTAAAAAAAATTATTTTTATGTTGATGACCTTTCTGTATCTACCTTTAGGGATATATATCAGCTTCGTACAGTTTTAGAATGCCTATCTGTTGAACTGGCATCCTTAAACAAAACACCTGAAGACATCAGTAACTTAAAGGCTATTATTGAAGAACAAGAATATCTTCTAGAAAATGATTTTACTGTTAAGGACTCTTTGGATATAGATAAGAGATTCCATAATCAAATAGCTCTTATTAGTAGGAACTCTATGTTGGCTGAAAAGATAGATAAATTATTAGACCTTTACTACAGGTATAATTTTTTTGCCCTGTCTACAAATAATAGATTTAAACAAGCAGCTAGTGAACATATACAATTACTAGAAGTTATAGAAACCGGAAATTTAGAATCTGTTAAGAATTTGATGAATGTTCACCTTTCTAAAACCAACGAAAATATATTATTTGAATTGGCCAGTCATGCTGGTTCAAATAAGTAATATAAATATAGAATATTCTATTTAACCTTATAATATTAGGAGGTAATTTAATGAAGGAACTTGGTAAAAAGATTAAAAATCTGACTATTGAATTAACTGAAGTTTATAGTGTTGTAGGAACTATAGAGGAAAATGATGTTTCAAACAAGGTACATGAAAAATTCTCCGAGATGAAATATTTTAAAGACCATCCTGACCAACTTAGTTTTGTAAAGACTAAGGATGACATCATAGACAGAAAAAGTGTTTTAGCCTATATAAAAGGAGAAAAAAATGCAAGTGATAAAACAGTTGTCTTAATTGGCCACACTGATACTGTTGGTATTTCTGACTATGGCCAAATCCAAGAGTATGCAACTCAACCCCTTGAGTTAACAGAAAAACTTAAGTCCCTAACTCTTCCTCAAGATGCAAGGAATGACTTAGAATCAGGAGAATACCTATTTGGTAGGGGAATCTTTGACATGAAGTGCGGAGTCGCTACCCTTATGGCTATTATGGAAGATATATCTAAGGATATTAAAAATTTTGAAGGCAATATAGTATTCGCTGCTGTTTGTGATGAAGAAGGTAATTCTAATGGGATGCTTTCAGTTATTCCAGAATTGATAAGTTTAAAGGAAAGGGAAGGTTTCCAATACCAGGCCCTAATTGACACTGACTATATGGCTCCAAGATATGATGGGGACAACAGTAGGTATGTATACATTGGAACTGTTGGTAAGCTAATGCCTTCCTTCTATATAGTGGGTTCAGAAGCCCATGCAGGGGATCCTTTTAGGGGACTTGACCCTAACCATATATCTTCTGCCATTGTAGATGAAATTGATTTTAGCACAAAGTATTCAGATGAGGCTGAAGGAGAAGTTACTGTACCTCCAATATCACTAAGACAGCAGGACCTTAAGCCAGAGTATTCTGTTCAAACTGCTGGAACAAGCTATTTATACTTTAACTACGGAACTCATAATAGCACTCCAGATGAAGTTTTAGAACGTGTTATGGCTGGTGCTAACCTGGCCTTCCAAAAAGTCATAGACAATCTTAACTCAGAGTACGAAATTCACTGTAATAGTAATGGATATCCTTACAAAGAACTGGCTTGGGCTCCTAGGGTTATTTCCTATGACGACCTATATGCCAAGGTAAAGGCAGAGAGAGGCCAAGAAGTTGACAGGTTAATAAAGAAACTGAACGATGAGCTTTTGGAAGATAAGACTATAGATGATAGACTATTTGCCCTTAAAATGGTAGAGATGGTTTATAGCTTATGGTCTGATAAAGATCCAGTAGTTATATCATATTTTTCACCTCCTTACTATCCACATATATATGTAAAGGGTGAGACTGACCTTGAAAAAAATCTTTTAAATACAGTTAATGATGTAATCAAAAACACAGAGTCAAAATACGATATTCAAATGAAAAAATTCTACCCATATATTTCTGACTTAAGTTATGGAGCAGCACCAAGAGAGGCTAATGCAATTGATTGTCTTAAGAACAATATGCCAGGCTTTGGTTCAAAATATAAGCTTCCTATTGAAGATATGAAAGCTTTAAACCTTCCTGTTGTAAATATTGGACCCTTTGGTAAGGATGCCCATAAGTTTACAGAAAGACTTGAGGAAGACTATTCCTTTAATATAGCACCAAAGCTAGTATATGATACTATTATCAACTTATTAAAATAGTATTCATAGATTTTTCCGATAAAATTTAGCAAAAAAGACATTTTACTTTAGTAAAATGTCTTTTTTTATGGTGGTTAAACTAGCTTTTTAGATGGTAAATAAGATTATTATTTATATAGTCAGCTAAAAAAATCATCAGTAAGGCCAATAGGCAAGCAATAAGTATGGTAATTATAAATCTCTTCTCTTAAATCTCAGCCCCAACTTACAGGATATGTAGCCTATGGTTCCTCCCAAAGCATTTACCAAGATATCTTCCACATCAAAACTCCCTAAATAGCTTATCATCTGTATAATTTCCATCAGGAATATGGCTAGTAAAAAAACTTATAATAAACTTAAGATAACTGGTCTTAAACCTAAGAGATATTAAAATT
>CAZRYA010000110.1:0-6245 GCA_964604235.1 uncultured Tissierellaceae bacterium
ATTATGTATAAACAACCCTCCTCTTAAGGTAAAATATAATTATCTTAAAAGGAGGGTTTTCTAATGGCTAGAAAAAGACCAGAGAGAAAAAACGTAAGCGTCTAATATTCTTTTTTTAATAACAAGATGTTAAGAAGAAAAAAGTATTAAAATTAGCTTAAATCTATGATAAGATAATATTATAACAATAGACAAAGTATTTGTTTAAAAGGGGATATTTATAGATTAAAAACTTTAGCAAGACAGAGATCACTTCTACAGCTTAAATTAACACTATATTCTTACTTCAAGGGATTCTGCATGACATTTTCTTTTAAACTCTGACATTATAATATATCAAGTATGGTTTTACTAAAATACTATAATATGCTAAAACTAGATGAAAATTTATTTTGCATATTGGTTAGGAGGTATACTATGAACAGTGATTATTTTAAAATGGCCAACTCCCCCCTACTCTATCTACTTGTTTCTATAATAATCCTAGTTGTAATGGCAATGGCTATTTACTTTTTAGTAAGGGCTTATAAGGAGGGTGTTAAAATAGGTATGGATAGGGGAACATTCTCCCTAGTTCCTTCAATAGGTATACTTTTAGGTGTAATAGCCCTATCAGGTCCCTTAGGTGTTCCAATACCTTGGCTTAGGCTATCTGTAATAGGTGCACTTCACTATGAGACTATGGCAGCAGATATTGCAGCTAAAGCCATGGGCCTACCTGGATTGGTCCTAGACTATATGACGCCAGAAATTCTAATAGCTGTTACTTTCGTAATGACTATAGGTATAATCTGGGGACCTATCTTTGTATGTTTGGGTCTAAAGAAATACCAGGAAAAACTGGTAGAAAAAATATCCCAAGATAAAAATAGATGGGGAAGCTTATTGTTTGATGCTATGTTTATTGGCCTTATATGTGCTTTTATAGCTAGTGGATTTGGAGACCTTAGGAAGGGTAGCTTTATTAGTTTAATAGTGATAAGTGTGTCCTTTGTATTTATGATGTTGTTTACAAGCTTATCAAATATTGAAAAATTTAAGTGGGTGGAGAATTTTTCTCTGTCATTTTCCATGATATTGGGTATGCTAACTGCTGTGTTTATAAATTATATAGGGGTGGTCTAATGGATAAAAAATTTAATGATGAGATGCATAAAATTGGAAGAGTTTGGACTAGCTTTGCTGTTGTAGCCCTAATGGCCATGCCATTTTTAATGAGTTGGATATTTAAGGCAAAACCCAATTTTAACGGTATCATATTAGGCTCTCTTAGTATCTGTCTAATCTACATCCCATCTTCTATAATAGAGGTAATCACTTATTCACCCATGTTGGGAACAGGAGGGACTTATTTGGCCTTTGTAACAGGTAACTTAATTAACCTAAAGATACCCTGTGTTATGAACGCTCAAAGGATAGCCAAAACAGACCATGGTAGCCTAGAAAATGAAATAGTAAGTACCATAGCAGTAGCCATATCTTCCTTGGTGACCTGTCTTATCTTAATAGTTGGAGTGATATTACTGGTACCCTTGACACCAATCCTACAGGCACCTATATTGGCACCGGCCTTCAATACAGTTGTTCCAGCCTTATTTGGAGCTTTGGGCTACCAGTATTTTTCTAAGCAACCTGTTTTAGTTGTAGGGCCCCTAATATCTATGGCCTTTGTTAGTTTGGTATTTCCCAATATAGGAAGTCAAATTGGGATATTAGTCCCAATGTCAGCCTTGATATCCATAGGAATAGCCAGGATTCTATTTAAGAAAAATAAGATTTAGGAGGAAGCTTATGAAAATATTAATGTATATATTGATATTGGTCCTAGGCTTGTTTGGATTTGCAATAATTAGGACCATTAGAATTAAAGATAGGAAAGGTTTTGGGGATATTCCTGAAATAGATGAAAACTTGGCTTTGGTTTATGGACAAAACTTATCAAGGTTAATTGAGATTGATACGGTAAATGAAAGAGGTGTGGACTTAGAAGAATTAGAGGAAAAATTTAAAAACTATAGGGAAAGGCTTAAGGAGGTTTATCCAAAGGTTTTTGATAGGCTTGAGGAAATTCCAGTAGATAATGCCTTCCTGATGAAATGGAAAGGCAAGTCGGATAAGCGAGGATCTGTAGTATTATTGGCCCACTCAGATGTAGTTGGAGGAGAGGGGAGTTGGAAGTATCCTATGTTTTCGGGAAAGATAGCAGATGGAAGTGTTTGGGGAAGGGGAGCCATGGACAACAAAGGGGCTATGACTTGTCTTTTTGAAGCTGTAGAGGCCTTACTGGACGAGGCTTATGAACCAGTTTGTGACATATACTTGGCCAGCTCCCACAATGAGGAAACCATGGGAGATGGGGCTAGGAACATGGCTGCTTATTTTGAAGACAATAATATTAGCTTAGACCTGGTCTTAGACGAAGGAGGGGCAGTTATAGAGGAACCAATAGCTGGCTTGGAAGGAAAGTTTGCCATGGTTGGAATTATGGAAAAGGGCTATGGCGATTTGAAATTTACGGCTAAATCTGGAGGAGGTCACTCCAGCACACCAGCAGATAGAAATCCTTTAGCTGACCTAGTTGCCTTTGCCAACCATATAAATACTAGGTCACCTTTTAAGAAGAGATTGACTAAACCAGTAAGGCACATGTTTGAAAATTTAGCTCCTTATATGGATTTTCCCCTGAGGTTGGTCTTTGGCAACCTGTGGTTATTTTCGCCAGTTCTAATTTTTGCCATGCCTAGGATAAGTCAGATGGCAAGTGCTTTATTAAAGACAACCTGTGTTTTTACCATGGCTGAGGCCAGTGACGCAGCAAATGTCATTCCCAATGAGGCCTCTCTTGTGGCAAATCTCCGATTTATGACCCACCAAGCCAGGGATGAGTCCTTAAAGATAATGAGTGACTTGGCTGAAAAATATTATTTAGAAATGGAAGTTTTAAAGACCTTTGATTGTTCGCCAGTTGTAGACACGGAAACGCCTATGTTTAAGTATGTGGAAGAAACCATAAGGGGAAGTTTTCCAGATGCAGGCCTATCTACTTATGTAATGATGGGTGGAACAGATGCCAAATATTTTTCAAATATATGCCCTTGTACTGTAAGGTTTTCTCCTTTAATCCTATCCAAGGAACAATTAAATAGCATGCATGGAGTAGATGAAAATATTGACCTAGTGGCCCTGGCTAGAGGAGTAGATTTTTATAAAAAACTTATTTTAAACTATTCCTAAAATATTTTGCTTGAAATTCAATGAGTATGTCTATTTTTCCTCCCTAGGGCTACAAAGTTAAAAAGCTACTGGCCTAGGGAGGATTTTTTTACCTAGGTTAAATAGATACTACTATAAAGTTAAGAGGCCTTATTTTTAAAATTTAAGAAAATCATATGCCTTAAAAAGTAAAACTATTAATTTAAGGAAAAGAAAGCATATCTATTAATAGGATATGCTTTCTTTTATCAGTCCATAAGTTTAAAATAAATCAGGGTAAGGAAGAAGGATTATTGACATATGTCATAAAGCTAGTATAATAGTAATTGAAAGCGATATATGTCATAAACTCTTGGAGATGAACGATATGCTTAAGAGAAAGCTTACTTGCAGGGATAAAAAGTAAAGAACTTGTAGACATTCTGTTAGTAAGCAAGCTAGCTAGCTAGTAATTCTTGTGGGTGTATTTTACTTAAAGATTTTAATGCTAACATGGCTGACACTGGTTTGTTAGAAGAATAGTTTTTATTTTAAGGGAGGTGACTTAAAAAGAACATGGCAAGACCAATGAAGTGGCGAAAGGTATGTAGTCTACCTAAGAGAGATAAGTTTGGACCTATTGAGGGGTCTATGAAAGAAGAGAATATAAATATGACCGTTGATGAGTATGAAACTATAAGGCTTATTGACCTAGAAGGCTTTACCCAAGAAGAATGTTCCAAGCAGATGAACATTGCTCGTACAACGGTCCAAGGAATTTATACTGAGGCCAGAAAGAAATTGGCTGAATCCTTGGTTAATGGAAAGATTCTCTATATCAATGGCGGTGAGTATAGGCTTTGTGATGACAAGGCTAGTTCCTGTGGCAAAGCTTGTCATAGGCATAGGTCAAAACCTTAAGCTATTGAGGGTTAGGATATATTGTAAAATAAAAAGATAAATAAAATTTAAATAAAGGAGCAAGGTTATGGGTGAAAACATTGGAGAAAAAAAGATAGATTTTTCAGAAAAACTACATGAAATGAGCAGGGTAAAAAAGGTAATAGCCATAGTCAGTGGCAAGGGGGGAGTAGGGAAGTCTTCTGTTACTTCCATGTTGGCAGTTACTATGAATGGGCTAGGCCACAAGGTGGCTATTTTAGATGCAGATATTACAGGGCCATCTATACCTAAGGCTTTTGGTATAAGGGAAAAGGCTATGGCCAATGGCTTTGGCCTCCTACCTGCCAAATCTAAGTCAGGCATAGAAATAATGTCTGCCAACTTGCTTTTGGAAGATGATACAGATCCAGTTGTATGGAGGGGGCCAGTTATTGCTGGAACAGTTAAGCAGTTTTGGGGAGAGGTTATCTGGGAAGATATAGACTATATGTTTATAGATATGCCACCTGGAACAGGAGATGTTCCCCTTACAGTTTTCCAATCTATACCTGTTGATGGAATAATAGTTGTGACTTCACCTCAGGAATTAGTATCAATGATAGTTTTAAAGGCAGTAAAGATGGCAAATATGATGAATATTCCAATCATAGGCCTTGTGGAGAATATGTCCTACTTTAAATGTCCAGACAATGGAAAAGAGTATAAGATATTTGGAGAAAGTCATATAGAGGAAGTTGCAGATGAATATGGCCTAAAAGTTCTGGCGAAATTACCCATAGATCCTGAAATTTCAGCCCTGTGTGATAAGGGCAATATAGAATCCTTCAATGTAGATTCATTGAAAACCCTTGGGAAAACATTAGAAAATATATAGTAAATAATTAATAAAAAAATAGATTATGCCCCGATTATACTATTAATAATTGGGGCATAATCTATTATAAAGTCTCCAGTTTTTAAATAGTTAAGTATAGGAATATAAAATTAACCATATGAGGTGGGATAATTAAAGATGTCTACTTTATATTTTGTAGGAGAAAACTTCCTACCAGGTCATCTCAACCCAATTACTGGAAAAGCCTACGATAGCCAATGGATTTTTTTAGAACTAGTAGATACAGATGAATTTTATATGTTTAATGGAGGCAATGAATTCATATTTAGACTGGCTATTAGTAAGAAGATTAGTGATTGGAAGTATAGAATTTGTGACTTTATAGAATATGAACTATCCTACGGGAAAAGAATATTAATTTCAGCAAATAAGGATGATTATAATAAGGCTAGACTAGCTTACAAGGGGCATTCTCACAGGGATAAATACCTTAGACCAGGTGAAAAGAGGATATTAGTTCATAGTACTAGTTTAGAAGCTTTCGAGAGTATAGTAAGGGATAGGAGCTTGAAATCTTGGAATTGCTTATTTGATGAGGGGAGAAATTTAGAAGAAAGTCCCATTGGTAAATTATTAGTTGACCCTGTGGAATACAGGGACTATATTATGTTTACTAATGGTGGTGTGGCAGGGGAAGTAGTAGTTAACTCAAGACAAAAAGGTCGGATAAGGATGGATATAAAGGACCATTATAGGCCATGTGTTAGATTATATTTTGACGGGGCCCTAATGTGAGCAGATGGTCTTTTAGTAAGAGATGGTAGTCATTTAAAGGTGAAGGATTCCTTAAGACTTAGTAGGTATTTGCTTTGGATTGCAGATTCAAGAGATATGAATCTAAATTATGAGGAAATGACACCAGAAAGTTTTTCTGACTTGGCAGATAGGCAGTTTCAAGAAAAATTTGCCATAGAATTGTAGTTGAGACTTTTGATTAATTGGTCTTAAAAGATATCTTATAGTTAAAAGCTATAAAATATCTTTTTTATTTGCTACTAATAGGTTGCATATATAGATACTCTATATATAGTATATGTAGAACATCTATATATAGGGAGGTTAGAATATGTCAATAAATAAGAGCTTAATAACTGGTAGTACTTCCATGCTCATGTTGAAATTGTTAGATGGAGAGGACATGTATGGCTATCAAATGATAGAAAACTTGGCAAATAGATCAGATGATACATTTTCATTAAAGGCTGCTACCCTATATCCTCTACTTCATGGATTGGAAGAAAAAGATATGCTTGAA
>CAZRYA010000111.1:0-6201 GCA_964604235.1 uncultured Tissierellaceae bacterium
TCCAAAATATCTCATACCACATAATAGGGCACAGTTGTGTTCTGGGTCAAAAAGGGCAAGTCCGTCCTTGTGCTCTTCTGGATAGTATTCTGGTAGGGACAATACATAGATATCTCCTTCTGGTAGAACTTTTGATTCCTTGTACATTTTTCTGTATTCTTCTGTTATGTATTGAAAGTTCAACATCCAGCTGTACATAGTATTTTCATATCCCTCTGGGATTAATAAGTGGGCACGTACCATAAAATCTTTATCTAAACCTATCATAACTTGTGCATGATATAGGTTTTCATATCTTGCATTGAAGGCTGCTTCTCTTGCTATTCCTGCATATTTCTTTTCATCTATACCTTCTTCGCCAATGATAACCCTTGCCTTGGCGTATCTTCCTGTAATTTCTCCATCATTAAACAATAATATCTTTGAACCTTCATCTAAGCCAATCTCCTCAGGTCTATGTACTTCCATGTCTGTTACTACTGTACCCATTGAAGATTCTGCCAGCTTGTAAGCCTCTGAAACTGAACTTACCTTCTCCACATTATTTCCATAAAATACTGTTTCTATTGTAGTTCTTATTGGTGAAAAAATTTCATTCTCTTTTCTAATATTAGCTTGTTTGTAATTTGATATAGTTGACATTTTAGGCCTCCCATTTTTATTATATTATTCCCATTCATTTTAACAGATATTAAGCTTTTTTAAAAGCCCTGTAATCCTAGTTTTATAAATAAGTAGTATATATTAATAATACATATATACTATACTATTTATTAATATATACTTAATATTTCCCACCATACTTTTAATTATTTTAAACTTATTCATAGGTCCTGTCTCATAGAGCGATTTGTTTTTAGTAAATATTTATGCATTAAATTTAATCTATTTTTATTTTAAATCCAATAAGTTTTATGCTTGTTTTTATACCAATAAGACTCATTAGTAAATTATATCAAAAAAAGTTCCACTGATATATCAATGGAACTTTTATGTGAATGTAAAAAATTTAATTTGCCAGGTAAAGTTCTTCTCTCCTATTTTTAAACCTATCCTTTATCCTAGTGGGTTTCATCTTATTTAACATGTAAAGCTCTCTAGATTTATCATATAGGTTGAAGACCTCCTTGGTTCTTTCTTCTTTTTCATAGCTACAAGGTCCTACTTTAATAGTTCCTTGGCAAATTCTTCACACTCTGAAGAATCTTCTGGCATATTTTGTATTATTAGGCCCTCTCTAACTAGTTTAGCTCCATAGCCTTCCATCCTAGATTCCCAGTTTCTCATCCACTCTCCATCTCCCCAGTCATAAGACCCAAATAAGCCAATTGACTTTCCTCCAATCTTATCCTTAAGGCTTTCTACAAAGGGTTCCATTTCATACTCTTCTAGGACTTCTGCCCCCATAGCTGAACAACCTAAAACTACCAAGTCGCTATTTTCTATATGGTCCATACTTGCATTATCTACACTTAATATATTTACCTCTGCTCCCTCTTTGGATAGGCCTAATCCTATATAGTCTGCCATTTTTGCTGTATTACCTGTTCCTGACCAATAAATTACACTTACTTTTTTCATTTTATCAACCCTTTCATTTGTACTTATTTGATAACAAGTATCATTTGTACTTATAGTATACTACTTTTATTTTAAATTTCTTGTAAAATTTACTGATTTTTTTAAATATCTATGATTATTTTTTAGAGAGTATTTTTTTATCATTTTATGTATTTTTTAATATTTCAGATTCTATAATTAAATAGCACACATAATAATAAAAAACAATATATTAAAACCAGAAAAAACACGACGAAAGAAAGTTGTTATCAACTAGATCTACTACTTAAAGTGTAAGTATATTTCCATAAATAAGAGGAATACAATTAGATTTTTAAACAATGAGCTATGGTCTTTTAAGAAAATTTAGATACTATGAATAAATAGAAGATGAATTAAAGTATATTTTTTCAAAGCTACATAATCATCACAAAGAGGAGTCCATAAAAATAGCAATTTACTATTAAGGGAATTTTATCATAAGAAGTTATACCGAGCTTTGGTTAATAAGAAAAATTTAAAAGATGTTTAAGTAAAATAAATCTATGCTTAGTAAATATTTAACATTTTAAATGTTTTTATGAAATTTTAATTTTTAAAATTAACTTCTATACTATTTATTGTAATTAAACTACAACTAAAATGAAATTCTTAATTATTTTTTGATATTTAAGTCTTTTTCATCTAAATGAAAAAGTGTTCCTACCAATTGGTAGAAACACTTAACTAAAATTTAAATTTAGATAGGGCATCTGCTAGGCTATTATTTATTTCGTCATCTGCCTTATCCTGCTGCTTCATATATTTCTTTACATCGGCCTTGGATACCTTAGACTTTTCTTTGGACTTTCTCTCATTGAAAGAAGTCAACTTCTCCCTATAGCCACACTTGCAGACAAAGGCCTTAGCCTCACCTTCACCACGCATCTCCATTTTCTTCTTACACTTAGGACATCTGGCATTGGTAAGTCTGGCTACATTTTTCTTAAAGCCACACTCCCTGTCCTGGCATATGTGCATAAGACCATTTTTGTTTTTAACTTCTAGTAGAAACTTGCCACAGTCTGGGCACTTATTCCTAGTAAGATTGTCATGTTTAAATTTATCATCACTATTTTTTATTTCATCTACTATTTCCTTAGAGAAGTTTCTCATCTCATTTATAAAAAGGTCCTTGTTCAACTTACCTCTTTCTATTTGAGATAGTTTCATCTCCCATTCTGCAGTTAATTCTGGTGACTTTAGGTCTTCAGGTACCAGGTCTAAAAGCTGGCTGCCCTTAGAGGTTATCCTTATATATTTCCCGTCTTTCTCCATTGAATAACTGTTAAATAATTTGTCCATTATATCTGCCCTTGTGGCAACTGTACCTATTCCGCCTGTATCTTCTATGATTTCTTTCAATTCCTTAGATGAAGACTTCATATATCTTTTAGGGTTTTCCATGGCCATTATAAGGCTACCCTCCGTAAATCTTTCTGGTGGGCTAGTCTGGCCCTTGGTCTCAACCAACCTAAAGCCAGTTAAGATGGCTCCTTTGTCCACCTCTACCAGGCCTCTACTATACTCTTCTTCATCTTCATCTACATAGACCTCCCTAAAACCTAACTGGACTATATTTTGAGTCTTAGATAGGAAGCTATGGTTTCCTACTTTGGCCTCTAGCTTTATTTCTTCATATTGGAAGGCTGGTAGGAAAACCGCTAAAAATCTCTTTATTACCATTTCATAAATATTTAACTCTTTTATACTCAAGTCCCCTAAATTGACATACTCCTCTGTTGGTATAATACCATGGTGGTCAGTAACTTTTTTATCATCTACAAATGACTTATTGGTCTTTATCCCATTTATTATTATCTTATTGGCCAACTTAGTATAGTCCCTCATATTGATTGTTTTCAATCTATCTTTAAGGGTTGGAACTATATCTTCTGAAATATACTTAGAATCCGTCCTAGGATAGGTCAAAATCTTGTGTCTCTCATATAAGTTTTGCATAATATTCAAGGTTTCCTTGGGGCTATAGCCAAATACATTGTTGGCATCCCGTTGAAGCTCTGTCAGATTATATAGGCCTTGGGGATATTTTTTCTTAATATTTCGGCTTACGCCTACTATGTCTAAGTTCCTTCCACTAACTTGCCCTTTAAGTTTTTCCAAGTCATCCCTTGAAAAAATTCTAGAATTATTGCTTCCGTCTACATACTTAAACTTTAAGCCCTGACAATGAAGGTCTAGGCCGTAATAGTCTTCCCTTACAAAATTCCTAATCTCTATTTCCCTTGCCTCTACCATGGCCAGGGTTGGAGTTTGTACCCTACCACATGATAACTGGGCATTGTGCTTCACCGTAAGGGCCCTAGTTCCATTAATTCCTACTATCCAGTCTGCCTCAGATCTGGCAACTGCTGCCTGGTATAAGTTTTCATAAGCACTTCCATCTTTTAAATTTTTAAAACCATCTGAAATGGCCTTGTCCGTAACAGAAGAAATCCACAATCTCTTTATAGGTTTTTTAACCTTAGCCTCTTCTATTATCCATCTTGCAACCAATTCTCCCTCTCTACCTGCATCAGTTGCTATGATTATACCTCCTACATCCTTCCTCTCTAGGAGTTTCTTTATGGTGTAGAACTGCTTACTAGTATTCCTTATTACTTCAGTCTTCATAGATTTAGGAAGTATGGGAAGATCCTCAAGATTCCATTCCTTATATTCCTTCCTATAGGCCTCTGGACCTGACAGGGTAACTAAATGTCCCATGGCCCAGGTAACTATATACTTATCATTTTCTATATAACCATTGTTCTTCTTGTTACATTTTAATACCCTGGCTATATCCCTTCCAACAGAAGGCTTTTCTGCTAAAACTAAAAATTTACTCATATCTATTCTCCTAAATTTATCTTTTCGTTTAACTCAGAAAGATATATCCATCTTTCCATCTTCTCTTCCAACTGGGTCTCTAGGCTTTCCTTTTCTTCCATTATCTCCTGGAGCTTGGTGTACTCACTGGCATGGAGGTTGGCCTTTTGGTCTAGGTCTTTCAATTTAGCCTCTAATTGGCCTATAACTTCGTCTATACCATCCCATTCCCTCTGTTCGTTATAGGTAAACTTAAGGGTCTTATTTTTCTTAACAGGCCTCTCCTTTTTAACTTCTTTTTCTTCCTTGACTTGAAACTTGGCCTTTTCTTCACTTAAAAAATATGAATAGTTACCTGTGTATTGGACAATTCTTCCCTGACCTTCAAATACAAATACCTTGTCTACCAGCTTGTCAAGTAAATACCTATCATGGGATACTATGATAACTGGCCCAGGAAATTCAGATATATAATCCTCCAATACTGCCAAGGTGCTAATATCTAAGTCATTTGTAGGCTCGTCTAAAACTAAGACATTAGGTCCTCCCATTAAGATTCTTAAAAGTTGAAGTCTTCTTCTCTCTCCTCCAGATAATTTACCTATAGGTGTCCACTGGTCATCCTTAGTAAATAAAAACCTTTCCATTAACTTGGCTGCTGTTATTTTCTCTCCGTCCTTAGTCTCTATTATCTCTCCTGCTTCCTTGATGTATTCTATAGCCCTCATAGCCCCATCCATATGGTAGGACTCCTGGTCAAATACACCAATATCCACAGTCTCTCCCACTTGGATACTTCCAGTGTAGTCCTTAAGTTTACCCGATATTATTTTTATCAGGGTGGACTTACCAGAACCATTTTCACCTAAGATACCTATCCTATCATCCCTTAATATAGTATAGGAAAAGTCCTTTATTAAAAGCTTATCACCATAGGACTTGGATATATTTTCAATCTCTATGATTTTTCTGCCCAATCTCTTACCACCTACTGCAAAGTCTAGGTCCCTATCTTCTAAGTCCAATTTACTGTCTTCCAACTGGTGGAACCTATCTATCCTTGCCTTTTGCTTGGTCCCTCTAGCCCTTACTCCTCTTTTTATCCAGGCTAGTTCCTGCCTATAAATAGAAGCCCTTTTCCTTTCAGAAGCCAGTTCGCTTTCTTCCCTTTCAAGCTTTTTCTCTAAATAATAATTGTAATTTCCATCATAGGTGTAAAGGTTCCCCCTATCCAGTTCAAATATTTTATTGGTAACACTGTCTAAAAAATACCTATCATGGGTTACCATTAGTATTGCACCTTTTCTTGCCTTAAAGTAAAGTTCTAACCATTCTATTGTAGCATTGTCTAAGTGGTTAGTAGGTTCATCAAGTATTAAAAGATCTGATGGGTTTATTAAGGCCGATGCCAAGGCAACCCTCCTCTTCTGACCACCAGATAGGTTACCTATCTTCTCTTTAAAATTGCTAATCCCTAACTTGGTTAGGACGGTTTTAGCTTCTGCCTCTAGGTCCCAGGCATTTTCTCTTTCCATTTCTTCTGATAGCCTTAATACTAAATTGGGATCAGGGCTTTCCTTGGCTATTTCTTCCTGGTAGCTTCTAACTAATTGTATATTTTTAGAATTCCCACGAAAGACTTGGTCTATTACACTTAAGTCATCTTTAAATTCTGTGTTCTGTGGTAAATACTCTATTCTCAAGTTGCTAGACTTAGTTATAAGACCTCCATCTAAATCTTCCATTCCTGCTATTATCTTAAGAAAGGTCGTT
>CAZRYA010000112.1:0-603 GCA_964604235.1 uncultured Tissierellaceae bacterium
CTGGTCTCCAATTTCACTTATGCTTTTTAAATACCAGTATCTCCTTATAAATATGGTCCTATTTTCTTGACTTTGGTCTCTTAGAAAATCGCTAATAGCCTTTTCTACTAGGTTTTTCTCCATAGCCGACTCAACATCTTCTCCCCCTGATACTATTTGTTCTAATTCTGAAAGGACTAAGTCCAACTCCCCACTATTTCTCTTACTAGCCTTATGGTACTTAAGTTTATTTATGGATGTATTCCTTACTATCTTCCCAACAAAAACCTGTAAATAATCTGGTCTATTAGGTGGAATAGCATCCCAAACCCTTAGATAAGAATCATTTATACATTCTTCTACATCTTCCTTATTCCTTAAAATATTATAGGCTATAGAATAAAAGTAGTTTGAGTACTTTCTAGCTAGCTGGTCTAAGACCTCTTCAGACCTCTGAAAAAATAAATCTATTATCTTAAGATCCTCCATATTTCCCTCCTCCTTTTTAAAAGTCTACCTACTTATATAGACAATAAAATTACACTTTGGTTGCAAAAAAATCTTAATCTTTTATTTAAGTATATATATCACAAGAGAAGGAGCTTAAATAGAGGATTAAAAAAC
>CAZRYA010000112.1:613-6190 GCA_964604235.1 uncultured Tissierellaceae bacterium
TCTACTAGAAGTCACCTTCTAGTAGATGTTTTTTAATCTAATTTGATGTGTTTCCACCTGCCTGTCCTATACCTTATTAATATTCCTATCCATCTTACCAGCTGGTCGAAGAACATGGCCAACCAGGCTCCAACTATTCCAAAACCTAGTAGGGCTATGAAAATATAAGCCAAACTAAGCCTAATGACAATTACACCAACCATTGTAACTATTAGAGTTGAAACTGTATCTCCTGCCCCCCTAAGTCCTCCTGCTATGGCAAAAGATGAAGCTTGAAATGGCTGAATAAAAGCTATTATCTTCATAACATTTACTGATGACTGAATAATCATCGGATCCTTTGTGTAGAAACCTGTAAGCTTTGGACCAAAAAAGTAAAATATAAACCAAAAGAATATAGATACTAATAAGGCTAACTTATTTATTTCTCTAATGTAAATTTCTGCCCTATCTAGCCTATCTTCTCCTAAAGACCTGCCAACTAAACTAGCTGCTGCTATTCCAAAGGATTGTCCTGGTGCAAAAGACAAGCTTATAATATTTGAAGCAATCTGATGGGTTGCGTAAACCACAGTTCCTAACCCTGATACAATTTTTATAAAGGCTACTACCCCCAACCTAAAACCAACCTGTTCTATTGCAGCAGGTCCCCCAATTCTAATTAAATTTTTCATTATGCCCCTATCCCATTTAAAGCCTTCAGATAGGTTTAAACTCACTATATGGTCCTTCTTCATAAGGATTATAACAAGGATTATTGATGCAACTAGGTGGGAAGTTGAAGTGGATATCCCAGCTCCTGTAACTCCCAACTTAGGAAGACCTAGTTTTCCAAATATTAAAATATAATTTCCAATGACATTTAACATATTCACAAATAAGTTTATTTTCATAGGAGTTTTGGTATCTCCTGCCCCTCTCATTGAAGCAAAAACCCCTAAATTTAAGGCTTGAAATGCAAAACCTACTACTATTATTTTAAAATAATTAATTCCAATAGCTATAGTATCAGCCTCAGCCCCTATTAAGTCCATTATCCTTTCAGGTCTTAATAAGTTTATTAGGAGAAAGGGAACTAGTAGGGCTATAATTATTAAAAACATAAGGTGTTTTACCACATTGGGTATCCTCTTTTCCTGACCACTTCCACAATACCTGGATATTATGGCTGTTCCGCCAGTCCCTATTGCTTGAGCCATTGCTATTCCTATTAAAATCACTTGATTTGTAATTCCAACTGCTGCAATAGATGGCGTACTTATATGGGCCAAACCACTATTTCCAACCATCATCATATCTACCATTCCAAAAAGACTACTTATTAGTAGTTCAAAAAATACTGGTAGGGTTAGTTTCATTATATTTTTTCTATAATAGTTTAAATTGTCTTCCATGTATAATCACTCCTTAAATAGTCGTCTATAACATTGTACACTAAAAGATGAAAAAGCTTAAACATCAATATATAAATTAAAAATCTCTATACTTTTATAATATATTATTTATATTTTTTAACAAAGAAGTTGACTATATAAAATTAAAACAATGTACTAGGAGATAGTTAAAATTTAATAAATTATTTTTTAGGTTGATAGCCAATCTATCTCAAAGGAAATGAGCGAAATTCTCATACGGTCACGCCACTGTTAAAGTCAGATACTCACCTAGGAAAGTACGACATATTTGTATGTTTAAAACCTTTTTATTAACCCAGTTTGATTTTAATCCATACAAATTTTTTTGTATCCAAATGTCCCAAAAAACTAAAAAGGAGACATGATATGAACAGAAAAATTAACAAACTACTTCTAGTAATGCTTTCACTTATGTTACTAGTTGGATCTGGAAAAAACGCTACAAAAGAAGTTATAAAATATGAGCCTAAAACAGAAAACAGTGGCAAAATGTTGAACTATTAAGAGTTGGAACTCTAGCAACTAATGACACTTTTAATGCTACAACTCAGTCTGGTGCCTATGGAAGAATGAACTACAATGCCTTTGTACAAGGTATCTTATTTGAAGAAGACAGTGAGGGAAGCCTGCTTCCATCAGTTTTAGAATCTTATGACATAGTTGATGCTAATAAGGGAATTATTTTAAAACTTCCTGAAGAACTTTACTAGCATGATGGAGTAAAAGTTACAGCCAATGACTTAATCTTTACTTTTGACTACAATGCTAAAAACTCTGAAATGGGTTTCTTTAATAAATGGATTCAAAAATGCCATACTTCCATTTTTAACACTGGTTTACATGCAATTTGGTAATATTTTTTCAGGTTCAATAGTCATAGAAGTTGCATTTTCTTGGTTGGGAATGGGAACTTTAATCAATCAGGCAATGTCCAGTAGTGACTTTCCAATTCTACATCTTTCATTTTTAATAATTGCTGTTTGCATAGTTATTTCAAACTTGCTTGCAGACATACTAAACATAATAATTGATCCTAGACTAAGGAAGGACTAATATGAAACTTAAAAAAATTTAGCTTTTTACTTTGGAATTTTCATACTATTTTCCCTAGTATTCATTGCAGCTTTTGCACCCTACTTAGCACCTTATGATCCCAATGAACTAACTGGACTTGTCTATGAAAGTCCATCAAGAAAACATCCTCTTGGAACAAATGACATTGGGCAAGACATTTTATCTGAACTTATTTTTGGAACTAGGGTTTCTCTAGCAGTTGGATTAGTTTCATCTTTGGTAGTTACAATTTTTGCATCTACTCTAGGGATAACTGCTGGCTACTTTAAAGGAAGTATTGATAAATTTATCAACTTCCTTATAAATGTAGTCCAATCAGTTCCATCTTTACCCCTAATAATTATGATTATGACCTATTTAAAGCCAGGATTTTGGGGAATGGTCATTTCCATTGCCCTGATATCTTGGACTACTACTGCTAGAGTTGTTCGTGCAAAAACTCTACAAATAAGTGAACTTCCCTTTATTAAAATAGAAGAAAATTTAGGCTTGTCATCATTTAAAATAATGTTTCGCCACATATTTTCAAATGTTTTAGACATAATTTTAATTAGGGGCGTTATGGCTGTTGGAATGGCTCTGATGATGGAAACCAGTCTAAGTTTTTTAGGACTTGGAAATTTCAATCAAAAAAGTTGGGGTAACATACTTCACTTTGCCTTCTTTAGAAATGGTGTTATGAATAATTACATTTGGTGGTACCTTCCACCTATTATATGTGTGTCCTTATCTGTTTTAGGATTTAACTTAATAGTTTATCACTACAAGGATGTTAAATAGGAGGAAAATATGCTTAATATAAATAATTTAACCATTGGCTTTGCTGATATAGATGTTGTTGAAATGTAAGTTTAGAAATTAAAGAAAGAGATAAAATGGTCATAATTGGAGAAACAGGTAGTGGAAAAAGTATGCTTATTTTAGCCATAATGAAACTTTTGAGCTCCAATGCCAATGTGCAAGGGGAAATTTTATACAAAAATGAAAATACTCTTAAAATGTCTACTAAGGAAATTGAAAACTTAAGGGGCAATGAAATTGGTTATATAGGTCAAGGCAGTGGAAACGGTTTAAATCCTTTGCTTAAAATAGGATATCAGGTTTCTGAAATGGATATAGAAAAAAAGCAAATGGATGAAAAGTCTGCCTTTCAAAAATCTATTTCCCTGTTAAAAAAATTCAACTTAGGTCAAGAAGAAAAAATAGTCACTAGCTACCCCCATATATTAAGTGGTGGAATGAAACAAAGGGTTATGGTGGCAATGGGCATTTCACAAGAACCTAACCTAATTCTTCCAGATGAGCCTACTAAGGGTTTAGATAATGAAAGAATAAAATTAGTAGAGGAAGCTTTTTTAAATTTAGAAGACAAAACACTTTTATGTGTCACTCATGATATTAGATTTGCAAAAAAAATTAGTAACAAAGTCTGCCTTCTATATGCTGGAGAACAGCTTGAAGTAAATTCTACTGAAGATTTTTTCAAAGAACCACTTCATCCCTATGGTAAGCTATGATTCATCCACTTCTAGAAAATGGTCTGGAAGTGAATTTAGGTTTTGCCCCTATGAGAAGTGAAAAAACAAAGACCTGTAAGTTTTTTCCAGATGTGAGGATAAGACTTCTAAGTGTGATGAAAAACCACCTATGTTTGACCTAGCTGATAAAAAGGTAAGGTGTTGGTTATATGATACTAGAGACTAAAAACATTTCAAAAACATTTACTGATGGCAAAGATAAAAAACTTGTTCTTGATAAGGTTAATATTTCCATTGAAAGTGGAAAGACTATTGGAATCTTAGGTGAAAGTGGTAGTGGAAAAAGCACCCTATCCCATATATTGGTCGGCCAAATTGGCAGTGATTCTGGAGATGTGATTTATCATGGAGAAAAAATCCAAAAACCTTACAAGGGTCTTACTCGGAAAAATATCCAAATGATTTACGAGCACCCAGAAGTTTCTTTTAATCCTAAAAAAACTATTTATTATAGTTTAAAGGAAATTTATGCTATCTATAAAATAGACTTTAACGAAAAAACTTTATATGAGCATATGGCACAACTGGGAATTTATGAAGAACATATTAAAAGATATCCCAGTCAATTAAGTGGTGGTGAACTTCAAAGGGCATCTATTGGTAGAGCCCTTTTGTTAAAGCCTGAAATTTTAATATTAGATGAAGCTACTTCTATGTTAGATGTCATATCCCAAGCACAAATTTTAAAAATACTTAAAAATATTCAAAAAAAGAAAAAAATACCTATATTTTTATCAGTCATGATGAAAAATTATGTGATATTTTTTCAGATTATACCTATAAAATTGAAAATGGAGAAATAAGATAGGAAAAGAGATAGAATTTAAATTCTATCTCTTTTCCTATCTTATTTCAATTACTATTTCATCATTTAAAATATCTATAAAGGCCCTGTCTTTATCCTTTAAGCTTCCATCAATAATCTTCCTAGCAAGTTTTGTTTCAACTTCAGACTGTAAGAACCTCTTAACTGGCCTTGCACCATATTGGGGAGAATATGACCTGTTTAATATATAGTCCTTGGCCTCTTCTGTAAGAATTAATTCAATCTGTCTGTCTTCCACCCTAGACCTAATGCTGTCCATTTCGATATCAATTATCTTAAATATTTCTTCTTTTTGTAGTGGCTTAAACATTACAATTTCATCTATCCTATTTAAAAATTCTGGCCTAAAGATTAACTTCATCTCATCCATTACAGACTCTTTAGCTGATGGATCCAACCTACCATCTGCTTGAACTCCATCTAATAAATAGTGGGACCCTATATTAGAAGTCATTATTATTACAGTATTTTTAAAATCTACTGTCCTGCCCCTATTGTCAGTCAACCTTCCATCATCTAAAACCTGCAGCAATATATTAAATACATCAGGATGGGCCTTTTCAATTTCATCAAATAAGACTACTGAATAAGGCTTTCTTCTAACTGCCTCTGTCAATTGTCCACCTTCATCGTAACCTACATATCCTGGAGGTGGTCCAATTAACCTAGATACTGAATGTTTTTCCATATATTCAGACATATCTATCCTTATCATATTTCTCTC
>CAZRYA010000113.1:0-6150 GCA_964604235.1 uncultured Tissierellaceae bacterium
GCCAAGGTAGTTGTAACTATCATTGGTAGCATCTCAGGAGTTAGCCCTACTGCTATAGAAATTGCAAACAAAAGTGCACTTACCCAGTCTCCCTTTGTTATACCATTTAGAAAAAATACAATAGGAACCATAGCTGCCATGAATTTAATTAATAACCAACTAACAGAGTCTACACCTTTTTCAAAAGAAGTCCTCACTGATTCACTGGCAACTTCTCTAGATACATCTCCAAATATAGTGTCCTCACCTGTTGCAATTACCATTCCTATTGCAGATCCGCTTATTACATCACTACCCATAAAAGCAAGATTTTCATAATCTGTAAGATTATTCAAATCATCAGTTAATACTTCTGAAGAATTTTTTTCTACTGGCTCACTTTCACCAGTTAGGGCTGCTTGAGTTATAAATAAATCTTTAGATTGAATAATCCTTATATCAGCAGGAATCATATCTCCTGCAGATAAATAAACTATATCCCCTACTACCACTTCTTCTATTGAAATTTCTTTGGGACCTTCTTCCATCCTATTTAATAAGGTTGTTATCTGAACCATTTCACTTAATTTCTTTGCTGCATTGTTAGACTTAGTCTCTTGAAATAATTTTAAACTACCACTTATGATTACCATAGTAAATATTATAATTACTGTCATTGGATCCTTTTCCCCAACTGGAGCCAAAATTATATCTGTAACAACAGAAACTCCTGCTAAAAGAATTAAAATTAAAGTAAAAGGATCAATAAAGGCCTTTAAAGCTTTTACAAAGAAACTATCTTCTTTTTCTATTTCTATCTTATTTTTTCCATATTGGTTACGGTTTAATTCAACTTGCTTTTCATCTAAACCCTTTTCTCCACTTTCGTACCTATTAAATAAGTCTTCCTTATTTAATCTTGAAGACTCTCTTAGTCTCTCAATGGCTATTTCTCTTTTTTCCTTAAGCTCTTTTTCTATCACTAAATTTTTTTTATTAGTTTTCATCTTTCCTACCTCCATTTTTTTATTATTGGATGTAGGATATAAGTTACATCAGACAAATAATCTGAAACTTTATTTTTTTGCCTATCCTATATCTATCTGAATTGTATTCAATTATATCCCACAAAGACCCAGATTCCATCTGACACCACTTCCTTTTCTCCTTTATTGTCAAATAAAAAAACCATGCCAAAGCCAGAACTTTAACATGGTTAATAAACCTAATATTACGTTCAAGCTTTAACTCTATAAGGCAATGAAATTACGTTATACTACACCTTCACGATGTAGTCTGTTCAAACCTGCTAATAATGTCTCCACTATTTCGCGGCAGTAATCCGTATCCTTATAGTAGCCTCACCTACCGTTTCCTATTCAACTATATTTACCTTATCACTATAATTTAATTTTGTCAAATTAAATTCCCCATAGATAGCTAGTCATTGATAGGCTACCATTGACCATCTCCTTATTTACTACTTCCACCCTATCATTTTTTTCCTTAGCACCTAGAGCTACTAAAAAAGGATAATAATGGTCTGGTGTAGGACAAGATAGTTGATATTCCCTAGTCTTATTTAAGTCTAATATATCTTCATCCCTACTAGCTAATACTAAATCATATATTTTATTATCAAATTCTTCTGCCCAACTATATTTAATACTTGCCCTCATCATATATAAATTATGGACTATGTTTCCTGACCCTATTATTAAAATGTTTTCCTCCCTTAATTTATTCAGATAAGCTCCAAGCTCATAGTGATAGAGAGGACCCTCATTTTTATTTATACTTATCTGAAGTAATGGCTTGTCTCTTTTAGGGAACATATGATGGAGTACTGAGTAATTTCCATGGTCATACCCCCACTTATCGGATAAGTCTCCAATAGATTTAATTGAGTCAAATACCCTGTCCCGAAAATCTACCGGATTTCTAGCCCCATATTCAACTTCATATAATTCATCCGGAAAACCAAACATATCATATATAGTCTTAGGCTTTTCTTCTTCTGTCACATATATTCCATCTGTGTACCAATGGGCTGATATCATTGCTATCCCTTCAACACTTGCTAATTTCTCACCTATCTGAGACCACTGCCTCGTCCACTGATTATCTTCTATTATATTCATAGGACTTCCATGTCCCATAAAAAGAACTGGTGCTTTCATATTATCACTCCCTCCTTCATATAATACCCATAAAAAACCATATAATTATATATTTTTGATAATTTTTAGATTATTCTCTATTTTCTTCTTGATTTTTGTTTTTTTTGTAATATAATAGTAGTACTATATGAAAGGAGGTCGTAAGAAATGATGAACTTAAAAAGATTGGTGGTTACAAATATATATAACTAGTGCGACCTTGTAAATAAAATTTTATATGATTTTATCTACCATAGGGTTGTATCTTCCTATGGATTTTTTATGTCTTTTTTTCCATAGGCCAACTATGGATTTTTTTATTTTAAGGAGGTTTTTATGAAAGAGCTTAAGAAGATTTTCTCTTTTATGGGAAAATATCAAAAAATTTATTTTTTAAGTTTGGTAGCTGTTATGCTATCACAATTTTTCAATATAATCTCTCCAATGGTAATACAGACTACAGTTGACAATATTTTAGGCAATGAAGTAATCAAATCTAAGTATATTGAATCTATAGTTAATAGCCTAGGAGGTAGTGATTATCTGAGAAACAACTTATGGGTTATAGGCCTAATTTTAGTTTTAATGACCCTATTTAGAGGTTTGTTTTTATTTTTAAGAAATATGCTGGCTGCCAGTTCTTCAGAATATGGCGTCCAAAATATGAGAAACCAATTATATGACCATATTCAAAGACTACCCTATGAATACCATGTTAAAAGCGAAACAGGTGAACTAATTCAAAGGTGTACATCTGATGTTGAAACTATAAAAAGGTTTTTATCAGTACAATTAATAGAAGTTGTCGGCTCCATTTTTATGATGTTTTTTACTATTCCAATTATATTTTCTTTAAATACTAAATTGGCTATAGTAGCAATTATACTCTTACCACTTACTTTTTTATTCGCTGTCTTATTTTTTAGGAAAGTAAAATCAACTTTTACTAAAGTTGATGAGTCAGATGCTAATTTATCCACAACCCTTCAAGAAAACTTAACAGGAGTTAGGGTAGTTAAGGCATTTGCTAGACAAGAGTTTGAATACAAGAAATTTGATGAAAAAAATCTAGAACTAAAAGAAGATTTAGATAAGTTAAACTCAAGTCTTGCCTATTACTGGTCAATTTCTGACTTTATATCTATGACACAAGTTGGCCTGGTTATAATCTACGGAATATACCTTTCATACAGTGGTCAGATAACACTTGGTACCTTTGTTGCCTTCATATCCTATATAAATATGATTATATGGCCTGTAAGACAAATGGGTAGGACTATTACTGACATGGGTAAGGCCTTTGTATCTGTAGGTAGAATAGAAGAAATATTAAATGAACCTATAGAAATTTTGAAAGTTAATCATGAAGAACCTAAAATAAATGGAAATATAGAATTTAAAGATGTTTCTTTTTCATATACTGGTAAATCTGATGCCCTTTCAAACATAAGCTTTTCTATTAATTCAGGAGAAACTTTGGCCATTATAGGACCTACTGGATCCGGTAAATCCACTTTAGTTAGTATACTTACTCGACTTTATGACTATAATTCTGGATCTATAAAAATTGATGGGATAGAGCTTAAGACAATTGACAAGTACTGGATTAGGAGAAATATAGGTCTTATTCTTCAAGAACCCTTCCTATATGCTCGTTCAATTAAAGAAAATATTAAGTTACCAAAGCCACAAATTGATGATGATTTAGTATTTAGCTCTGCTAAAATAGCATCTATTCATAACGATATTTTGACCTTTGATAAGGGTTACGATACTTTAGTAGGAGAACGTGGAGTTTCACTTTCAGGTGGCCAAAAGCAAAGAATGGCCATAGCTAGAACTATTATCACTGACTCCCCTATTGTAATATTTGATGATTCTTTATCTGCAGTTGATACTGAAACAGATATTTCAATTAGAAATGCTTTGGAAAATAGAAAGAATAAATCTACTACTATTATTATCTCTCATAGGATTTCAACTGTGTCTAAGGCTGATAAAATTATTGTCTTAGACAAGGGTAAGGTAGTAGAATCTGGTACTCATGCTGAACTTATTTTGCAAAAAGGTATCTATAGCAGGGTCCATGAAATTCAAAATTCAATAGATTTTGAAGAGGAGGTATAGTATGGAAGAAATTCAAAAAGATGATAAATTTGAAGTTGGAATATGGAAAAACTTCTTCAAATATTTAACACCTTATAAAAAACAATTTTCTATATTAATTGTCTTTATGATATTTTTAGGGATTATTGATTCTCTTTTCCCTCTTATGAACAAATATGCAATAGATAATTTTATAGAGCTAGGAAATATTTCTGGCCTTAAAGCATTTTCGCTTTTATATTTAGTTCTACTAATTGCCCTAGCCCTTGTTGTCTTTATATTTATAGACATAGCTGGGAAAATAGAAAACCAAATGGCCTATGATATAAGAAAACTAGGATTTACCAAATTACAAGAGCTTTCCTTATCCTACTATGATAAGCAAGCTGTAGGTTGGATTATGGCTAGAATGACTTCAGATATCAACAGGCTAAGTGCTACTATATCTTGGAGTTTAGTAGACATAGCTTGGGGATTCTCTATGATGATATTTGTAAGTATAGCTATGCTTAGATTAAATGTTAAACTTGCCCTAATAACTTTAGCTGTAGTGCCATTTTTAGCTGTTATTAGTGTGGTTTTTCAAAGTAAAATTCTAAAGTCCCAAAGGGCTGTTAGGAAAATAAACTCCAAGATTACAGCAGCTTACAATGAAGATATTCAAGGAGCTAAAACTACTAAAACTTTAGTCCGCGAAGACTTAAACCTTGAGGAGTTTTCTCAACTTACTAGGGATATGAAAGAATCTTCTATTAGGGCAACTATGATATCTTCTGTATATCTACCAATTGTCTTAACACTAGGTAGTCTAGGAACTGCCCTAGCAATAAATTTTGGTGGTAACTTACTTTTAAGGGACATAATATCCTATGGTACTCTAATGGCCTTTATATCCTATAGTGCTCAATTTTTTGAACCTGTTAGACAATTGGCAGTTATTTTTGCAGAATTTCAAGCAGCTCAAGCATCTGCTGAAAGAGTTTTTGCTCTTTTAAATGAAAAACCAGATATAATTGACCCTCTTGTAGATGTAAGTAAGCTTCCAGAAATAAAAGGTAATATAGTTTTTGAAAATGTAGGTTTTTCCTACAATGAAAATGAAGTTATTTTAAAGGATTTTAACCTTAGTATAGCCAGTGGAAAAACCGTTGCTTTAGTTGGAGAAACAGGTTCTGGTAAGTCTACTATTGTGAACTTATTCAGCAGATTTTATGAACCTACTGAAGGTAGAATCCTAATAGATGGTATTGACTATACAAGTATGCCACAAAATTGGATTCATAATAACTTAGGTTATGTCTTGCAATCTCCCCACTTATTCAGTGGGACCATTAAGGAAAATATATTATATGGTAATTTACAGGCCAGTGATGAAGAAGTTATAGAAGCAGCCAAACTAGTTGATGCCCACGATTTTATTATGAGAACTGAAAATGGATATGATACATTTGTTGGAGAAGGTGGCGGCTTGCTATCAACTGGTGAAAAGCAATTAATCTCTTTTGCCCGTGCCATTGTAAGGAATCCTAGGCTGTTTGTCTTAGATGAAGCCACTTCTTCTATTGACACAGAAACCGAACTTATCATTCAAAATGCTATAAACAAAGTTCTAAAGGACAGGACTTCTTTTGTAATAGCCCATAGGCTATCAACTATTAAAAATGCTGATCTTATTTTAGTTATTAGGAATGGTAAAATCACTGAGTCTGGAACTCATAGTGATTTAATTAAAAATAAAGGCTACTACTACAACCTATATTCTAATCAATTTATTGAAGAAAATAGCATGCTCAAATAAGCTAGTATTTTATTATTAACTTGTTTATTTTTTGAATTTTAGATATAATCTTAATAATGCTATATATCCAACTATATATAGCATTATTTTTTTAACTTATTCTATTTT
>CAZRYA010000114.1:0-6139 GCA_964604235.1 uncultured Tissierellaceae bacterium
TTGTAGTTGAATAAAAGTAAATATACCACCGATTTTTATCGGTGGATATTTCTTTAATAAAAGGAGGATATTATTAATGGACAAAATTAAAAAAATACCCCTTCCTATGGCTGGACTTATACTTGGAATAGCAGCCCTTGGAAACCTACTTAAAAGCTATAGTGAAATGTTAAGAAACCTATTGGGACTTATATCTGGACTACTCTTTATATTATTGACACTAAAAATATTTTTCAACCTAGAAGGAAGTAAAAAAGAATTAGAAAATCCTGTTGTAGCAACGGTATTTCCGACTTATTCCATGTCTATGATGTTGCTTGCAACCTATTTAAAACCATTTATAGGGGAAACTGCTAAACTATTCTGGATTTTAGGAGTTGTCTTACACCTAGGCCTAATGCTTAAAGTATCTTTTAAATATATTCCAAATTTAAAAATAGAAAATATGTTTCCAACTTGGTTTATTACATATGTTGGGATAGTAGTAGCCAGTGTGACTGGACCAGCCTTTGGCATGGAAAGCCTAGGCCGTATATTTTTCTACTTTGGACTTATAGCCTACCTGGTCCTAATTCCCCTTAACCTAAAAAGAGCTTATGGATTAAAAAATATACCTATACCTGCCCTTCCAACAATTGCAGTATTTGCCGCTCCTGGAAGTCTATTATTGGCAGGCTATATGAGTAGTTTCCCAGTTAAGAACCTGGCCATCTTATATTTTCTACTGGTAATTAGCCAAGCTTTTTACCTTATGGTAATAATCCAACTTCCTAAACTACTAAAGTCTGAATTTTATCCAAGCTTTTCTGCCTTTACCTTCCCACTTGTAATAAGCGGACTTGGCCTTAAGCTTGCAACTAAGTTCTTAAGTGAAAGTGGGTCTGGCATAATCGCCCTAAAATACCTTGTCATAGTGGAAGAAGTTGTAGCTAGTGTAATTGTAGCATATGTCTTGATTAAATATTTAAATTTTATATTTTTCAAAGAAAAAACTAGGGTTTAAACCCTAGTTTTACTTTATGGCTGATATAGCTTTTTCTGTTAATTCTATTTTTCTTCTGAACCATCCCTTTTCAACAATAAATCCTTCTCTTGTCAAATGTGATGTTATACTTGATAGTTTTAGTGAGTTCCACTCTTTAGATTTTACATACTTAACTACTTCTTCATCTGAAACTTTTGCTGCTTGTAAGAACCCAATATATTCTGTATTCAAATTATTATTTATTAATTTTTGCTCTTCATCTTGTAATTTTGGTAATGCATTAATTCCCTTACTAGTTATCTCAAATTCATAGAATTTCGAACCAGTAAGTCCTGCTCTTTGTAAATATCCACCTAAATCTAATCTTTCAATTATATCATTTGATTCTTGTGAATCTACACCTAAACTATCTGTTATATCAGCCATATATTTGTGGCCAACCCTTAATAATTCTAATACTTCCAAGTCTTTTTTATTTAACTTTATATTATCTCTCTTAGATTTTTCCGGATCTATATTCCAATCACTTTCTGAATAATATTTTCCCTTGCCAAAAGAATTACCTATTATGGCAAATATAAGGGTTACTGCAAAACCTACTAGGGCTGAATGGGTATAGGCTCCAATATTAAATACTCCTGTTAACTCTAGTATTGTAAGCAGAGCCATTGAGATAATTCCTGCTGTCACTCCTACAAAGGCACCCTTGCTATTAAATTTAGGCCAAATAATTCCTAAACACAGAAGCACTGCTGGTGGAACTAACCAAGCATTTGCAAAGGCAAATAGGTAGGTTGGTCCTCCTGGGAAGTTACATAGGGCCCATGTTAAAAGTCCTACTAGAATCATTATTATTCTACTTGCCTTTAATTTTGTTTCTGGACTAGCATTAGGATTTATAATTCTTTGGTAAATATCCCTAGTAACTGTTGAAGTAGCACCTAAGGCTGAAGTTGATGCTGTTGAAATTGATGCTGCAACTGAACCTATTATGAAAAAGGATGAAACAACTGCTGGAAATAACCTAGCCAACACTCCATAAACAGCTGTTGGAGGAACTGTTCCCCCCATTACAGTAAATTGTTCTGGCATTGCAGCCCCACCATAAAGTCCTAAAATTCCAAGTGGAATCATAAATACTACGATCAACATTATACCTGCATAAGTGAAGGCATTTTTTGCAAGCTTCTCACTTCTAGATGAAGCTATCTTTAACCAGTAATAATTGTTTCCCCAAACTAGGGCTGCCCCAAAAAGTAACATAAAAGTAAGAGCACTTGGATATTTAAAGGCCAATACAGGCATTTCATTTCCCGTAATTCCAACTCCCCACCAGTTACCTCCTGGCCAATTAGCTGCTATAAAGTCAAATCCTCCAAACTTACTTTTCAGTAAGCCTAAAAATAAAGGAATCGCTATTATTCCTACTGACACTTGGAAAAAGTCTGTTACTGTTGCGGCCCATAATCCACTTATATAAGTGAATATCAATATAATTAAAAAGATTAATGCCATTACTACTCCTTCAGACCAACCGACAAATCCTGATACAATTTGTACACAAGAAACTATATTATTTGCTAAAATCCCACAAAGTCCTATAGTAGTTCCTACTGCAACAATATTTCTAACCCTGCTATCATATCTCATTTCCAAATATTCAGGTAGGGTCTGAGCTCCCGACCTCCTAATGAAGTTCGAAAATAAATTCCCATATAATATTAATCCAAAAGCCGCATATATTCCTCCCCATATTATAGAACCCTTAAAGCCATATAATATAGAATAACCAGGGGCTAATGCCACTGTTGTTCCTGCAAAACCAATGGCTGCAACTCCCATTATATTTATAGGCAAACTTACCTGCCTACCTGCTAGTATATAATCTGATGAATCTTGTACCCATTTTTTTGTATAAACTCCTGCTCCTATCATAATAGCTGCAAATATTATAAACATGATACTAAATATTACATTAACATCCATTAAATTCATCTCCCTCATTTAATTTGAAATTTACTAGCATATGCTAGTAAATTTTACCTATCAACTGCAGCTACTGCTCTTATCCATCCAGCGCTTCCATCTTTTATCTTTATAGGGAACCCCATGAAGAAAAATCCAGTGGCTGGTAATTTATCTAAATTTGTAAGTTTTTCTATATGATAATATTCTTTTTCTATTCCAGCAAAATGACCCTCCCAAATAAGTGAACTGTCACCTGTTTTTCTAAAGTCTTCTGCTATATAGCCCAGTGGCCTATCCCAACTCCAAGCATCGGTTCCTACCAACATTATACCTTGATTTAGTAGCCATAAGGTTGCTTCTTTTCCCATACCAGCTCCAGATACAAGATATTCTTTTGTGCCCCACTTGTCAGCTGCTCCAGTTTTCATTAAGACTACATCACCTTCTTGTAATTCATAATTCATTTCTGACAATTTATCTTCTAAATCCTTTGCAGTTATTAAATATCCATCTGGCTTATCTGAAATATCTATTACTACCCCATTACCCATAAATCTCTCCAAGGGTATTTGGTCTATTGTAGATGATGTCTCTCCCTTGTTCATAGTTGGGTGATAGTGAATTGGTGCATCAACATGAGTACCTGAATGGGTACCTAAAGTTATAGTCTCAGTTTGCCAACCTAATCCATTTGGCAAATCTTCCTTGGTTGCCCCTTGGAAAAATGTCAACATCTCTTCTACACTATCTTCATGCTTATTATATTTTATCTCTGGTATCATCATAGGTGGATCACTTGGCAATCCATTTTCAATGGCAATACTTAAATCAATTAATTTTTTTCCACTCATCATATTTTCCATATTTACTACCTCCTATTTTACAAGTCCTAGTATTTCTCTTGCCTCATCTGGTGTTGCCACTTGTCTTCCTGCTTCTTCTATAAGCCTTGCTGCCCTCTTTACTAATTCTTCATTTGTTGCAAGGACACCTTTTTCATACATAATATTATCTTCAAGGCCTACCCTAACATGGCCACCCATTGCTATTGTAGTTAGAAGAACTGGTATGTGTCCTTGGCCAATTCCAAGGGCTGACCAAGTAGATCCTTCCGGTATCAAACTCTTTAAATAAACTAAATTCTCAACTGTTGCCGTAGATCCACCTGCTGCACCTAAAACTAACTGATAGTGTAGTGGTGCCTTTAAAACTCCCTTTTTAAGATAATACTCTGCATTGTAGATCATACCTGCATCAAATATTTCGATTTCTGGCTTTACTCCGTTTTCATTCATAGTATGGCCTAGCTCTTCTAAAAATGGAGGTGTATTTAAAAATACAGTTGAATGCTGCCAGTTCATAGACCCTGCATCATAAGATGCAATTTCTGGTTTTATTCTTCTCAGATGCTCTTGCCTAGTTTCATCAGTTGCATTTAAGTCTCCAGACGTAGTCAAATTTATTACAATATCACATTTTTCCCTTATTAATTTCACAGTCTCTTCAAACCTATCAGCTGACATAGTCCCACGACCTTCATCATCCCTCATATGAAGGTGGGCTATGGCTGCACCTGCCTTATAGGCCTTGTAAACATCCTCTGCTATTTCTTCTGGTGTATATGGCACATTGGGATTTAAATCCTTAGTTGGCCATGCTCCAGTTGTAGCCACAGTTATAATAGTTTTATTCTTCATAATATCACCTATATCCTTTCTAATAACATTGCAACGCCCTGTCCACCGCCACAGCAGAAACTTATTAAACCTCTTTTTAAATTCCTTCTCTTTAACTCATATACAAGTTTAGTCGTCAGGATGGCTCCTGTTCCTGCCAATGGATGACCTAGGCCAATGGCACCACCATTTACATTTAACTTACTGGTATCTAAGTTTATTTCCCTTATACAAGCCAATGATTGGGCTGCAAATGCTTCATTCATCTCTATTAAGTCTACCTCTTCCAAATCCAAGCCAAATTCATCTACCAACTTCTTAATGGCCATGGCAGCCCCTATGCCCATAATATTAGGGTCTACTCCAACACTGGTTGCTACTACAAATTTTGCTAGAATGTCCAGCCCCATAGTCTCTGCAAGTTCCCTTTCCATAACTACTACTGCACCTGCACCATCACTCATTGGGGAACTATTACCTGCTGTCACTAAACCCTCCTTCTTAAAGGCTGGTCTTAGTTTGCCCATATCAGCAATATTGGCATCTGGTCTAAACACCTCATCCCTAGTAACCCTAGTTAGGTTCCCCTTCCTATCTACTATTTCAACAGGGACAACCTGTTCATCAAAATAACCCTGGTCCCAGGCCCTACTTGCCTTAATATGGGAATCAACTGAAAACTTGTCCATTTCTTCCCTTGATATAGAATATTTTTCTGCTAAGTTTTCAGCGGTTATACCCATATTAGGATTTCCTATAGACTCTGGCGCCAGTCCAAGACTAGATACAAATTCAGGTGTTGGAAAAGCAAAGGCCTTATCCATTTTTTTCATTATATATGGTCTTCTAGAATCACTTTCGACTCCACCTGCAATGACTATCTTTGACATGCCACACTGGATTTTCATAGCAGCTATTGCTATGGCATCCAAGGAAGATCCACACTGCCTATCAACTGTAAAACCTGGAACCTCTATTGGAATTCCAGCCTTTAAACTTACAACCCTTGCCATATTATTTATGTCATAGGCCATCAGGTTACTGAATATGACCTCATCAACTTTACTAGGATCTAAATTTAACCTGCCCATATTCTCTTTTACAACTAAGGCTCCCAAGTCCACAGCCTCTACTGATGAAAGACTTCCACCATATTTTCCTACAGGAGTTCTGACTGCTGATACTATTACTTCTTCTTTTAACATAAACTTTCCTCCCCTCTTAACTTACATAAGAGCAAGTAGCGTGCCAAGTTCGAAAATAAAAATAGATGGCTATTTTTCAACGCTTACTTCCTTGCGTTGAAAAATACCACCTATGGTTACTGTAAAGTTTTTTATACACTTTTATATTTTCAGAATATTGCTAACTATGGATACTATGGGAATTTTTTTACTTTTGTAAAGAGTTTTATACGTCAATAGTTATTTACATATTATATTTTTTCATTTTATTATACAGGGTCATCCTAGATATATTTAAATACTCTGCCGTCTTAGTCTTGTTATTA
>CAZRYA010000115.1:0-3179 GCA_964604235.1 uncultured Tissierellaceae bacterium
TAAATAATTAGCAGGATTTATATACTTTATTCAATATCCATCTGAATAATATTTTTAAATAAAAGCTATAATTAAAACCAACTAGCTTTATTAAAAATAAAGCCTTTACAATTGTCATTCCGACAAGGGAGGAATCTTAATTTTTAGTTTATGCTCATTTTAAAGTGAATAATAAATCAGGATAGAAAGTTAACTTTCTATCCTGATTTTATTTGATTATTAAATTATTTGACTTAAATTGGTCATACATAGTCTTAGCTAGGCCTATTCCTTCTCCATTGTTTGAGATTTCTTTTGACATTTCTTCCATATACATATCTTCAAACATTTTACTTCCTGTTGATTTCTCTATAAGCCCTCCATCTGGCACTGTCTTTTTCATCTCTTGCATCATCATATATAGAAAAACACTTTCAAAATCTTTGCAGACATCCATTAAGGCCTTATCATCTAAATTATCCTTGGAGTTTTCCAATTTATTTTGATTAGCCTCTAAGTTTACCCTATCAAACATAGAAGGACTATAATTAGTATTTATATTCATCTATATTCTCCTATCTCTTCAGATTGTTAGCAATTTGCATCATTTCATCTGATGTCGTTATTGATTTAGAGTTTATCTCATAGGCCCTTTGAGCCGTTATCATCTTAACCATTTCATCTACTATCTGAACATTTGATCCCTCTAGATAACCTTGATGAACAGTTGAATCCATCTCTTCTGCTTCAATTGCTATTTCTTCTCCTGAAGCATTAGTTCTCCTATATAGGTTTTGTCCTTCAGCCTGTAATCCTTCTGGGTTTAAGAAGTCTACAAACATAAGTCTGCCTACATCTTGTGTTTCCCCATCTTCATCTAAACCATAAGCATATCCTTGTTGGTCTATTGAAAAATCTTTTAAATTAGCATCAAATGTTATATAGTCTTCATCTTCATTTAATACAAAGAAACCTTCTGAAGTTACTATAGTTGCTTCATCTCCATCTATACTAAGTTTAAAACTACCATCTCTTGTATATCTTCTCTCTCCATTAGGAAGTTCTACTGCAAAAAATCCACTTCCATTAATGGCTACATCAAATGGTCCTTCTGTATCTATAAAGCTACCATTTGTAAAATTTCTCTTAGTAGCCACTGGCATAGTACCATGGCCTACTTCTAGATTAACTGGTCTACCTTGGTCATCGGCAATATTAGCCCTTTTAAGATTAGCATAAAATAAGTCTTGAAACTCTGCCCTATTTGACTTATATCCTGTTGTATTTACGTTTGCTAAGTTGTGTGAAATCGTATCTATGTTAAATTGTTGGGCCTTCATACCCGTTGCAGCTGTCCATAAAGATCTCATTATTCAACCTCCTATATTCTTCCTAGTTCTGTTGTTGCTTTTTCTAGTATTTCATCTTGAGTTTTTACTACTTTCTGGTTGGCTTCATAATCCCTCATTAGGCTTATCATCTCTACCATACCTGTAATAGCATTCATATTTGATGTTTCTAAATGTCCTTGAAGTACATTTCCTGTAAAGTCTGATTCTTCAGCAGGTATTTGTTCTTCATTAGGTCTACCTGGGTTTAAATAGGCCATAGCATATTTATTGTCCCCTACTTTTCTAAGGTATTCCTTATTGTCTATATTTACAATATCAAGTTTAGCTACTTCTATATCATCAACTAAGATAGTTCCATCGCCTAGCACATCAAAATTTACACCATCTATGGCTATATCTCCACCTTGACCTAGGACTGGTCTACCATCTAAATCAGTTAAAATCCCATTATTGACAGCAAAACTTCCAGATCTTGTATAGAAAGTCCCCTCTTCATCACTAGCTGGTTTCCCACCTAATTTAAAAAATCCATCTCCATTTAAAGCTAGGTCAAACTTTCCTCCAGTATCCATAACTCCACCTTGTGTAAAGTCAGTAAATACTGATTTGAATTTAACCCCTGCACTCATAGTTCCAACTACAAATCCTGGTGCTTGATAGACATTGTTTGTCAATACCTCTTCAATGTTTCCTGGGTTCTGTATCCTATTACCCTGGTTGTCTAATAGATAATTTTCATAGTTGGTTTTATACTCATCGTCTAAGTTTTTATACTTAGTCTTTAAAAATCCTTCATCATCAACTATTAGGTTTATTTCCTTTACATGGGATATCCCATCAGGTGTTTCCAGCCTAAAATATCCTTCTTTTACCTTGGCTATATGCTGGTCATTCCTATTTACATAATCTAAATTATCAGCTTCTAACCTAGTAGGTCTTTCATTTATCCTACTCCTCTTAGCTAAAAGCAATTCAGGAAAAGATTCTGATACTGAAAAATCTTTTTTATATCCTGTTGTATTAATATTGGCTAAATTGTTAGATAGTACATCCATCTTTCTTTGGTTATTTACCAATGAAGTACCACCTATATACAATCCTCTGTTCAAATTTATCACATCCTGACTATTCTTATCCTATATATTATCGACAAAAATTAGCTTTTCTTTATAGTTTATACTTCCTACTTAAATCATCAGCTGCCATGTCACCTTCTAAAAAATTCATCCAATCCAGTGCTTTACCCGTTCCTATAGCTACACAAGAAATTGGGTCTTCTGCGACTTTAGTCTCAATTTGAGTTTTCTCCTGGATTAGCTTATCTATTCCATATAATAAAGCTCCCCCACCTGTCATTAAAATTCCCTTATTACTTATGTCAGATGCTAGTTCTGGTGGAGTTGTTTCAAGAACGCTATGAACAGTGTCTACTATTTCTGCAATAGGTTCAGCCAAAGCCTCTAGCATTTCCTCTGAACTTATTTTCACAGTCATTGGAAGTCCTGTAAGTAGGTTTCTCCCCCTTATCTCCTCATATACTTCCTTAGTCCTCTTATAGGCTGTCCCAATACTTAGCTTTAAATCTTCAGCTGTTCTTTCCCCTATCATCATATTATATTTTTTCCTAATATATCTAGTTATGGCCTCGTCAAAATCATCCCCAGCCATTTTTATAGACTTGCTTACTACTATTCCTCCAAGGGCTATTACAGCTACATCTGTAGTTCCCCCTCCAATATCTATTATCATATTTCCATCTGGCTCTGTTATGTCTACTCCTGCTCCAATTGCTGCAGCTATTGGCTCTTCTATTAAGTGGGCCTTGGCAGCTCCTGCTTCCCTTGTAGC
>CAZRYA010000115.1:3189-6132 GCA_964604235.1 uncultured Tissierellaceae bacterium
TATTTTTAGTCTTATCAACAAAATACTTTATCATCCTCTTAGTTATTTCATAATCTGATATAACTCCATCTTTAATTGGCCTTATTGCAACTATATTTCCCGGTGTTCTACCAAGCATTTGTCTTGCTTCTTCTCCCACAGCAAGGAATTTGTTGGTATTTTGATCTAAGGCTATTACTGAAGGTTCTTGCAGAACTACCCCTTTATCTTTTATGTATACTAGCACACTGGCAGTTCCTAAATCTATCCCTATATCTTTTCTAAACATGAAACAAACCTCCTATCCTATACTTTACTATCTATTATATAATAAAATTATGCAAAAATACATTTAATTACAAAAAAAGCTAATTTAATATAAATTAGCCTTTATTATTGTCTGTATATTTTTGCTCCTAATGATCTAAATTTATCTTCTACACTATCATAACCTCTATCAATATGATATATGTTATCTATTTCAGTTGTACCTTCTGCTACAAGACCTACTAAGATCAGTGCTGCACCTGCTCTTAAGTCAGTTGCCTTAACTGGGGCAGAAGTCAATGTATTAACTCCTTGTATTATAGCTGATCTACCATCAATTTTTATGTCTGCGCCCATTCTCTTAAGTTCATCTACATGCATAAACCTATTTTCAAAAACAGTTTCTATACATACAGAAGTTCCATCTGCAACTGATAAAAGTGCCATAAATTGTGATTGCATATCAGTTGGAAAACCTGGATAAGGCATGGTTTTAATATCTACAGCCTTAATAGTTTCGCTTCCTATAACTCTAACACTATCACCATTTTCAATTACTTCGCAACCTGTCTCCCTAAGTTTTGCAATTACAGGTTTTATATGGGATGATATTACATTTTCTACAATTACATCCCCTTTAGTAATTGCAGCTGCAACCATGAAAGTTCCTGCTTCTATCCTATCTGGAATAATAGAATGTCTACCACCTTTTAAGACTTTAACACCCTTTATCTTTATAGTAGATGTTCCTGCTCCCTTTACGTCCCCACCTAATTTATTCAAAAAATTAGCTAAGTCTACTATTTCAGGTTCCATAGCAGCATTATCTATTACAGTTTCTCCTTCTGCCATAACTGCTGCCATCATTATATTTTCAGTAGCTCCTACTGATGGGAAGTCTAAATATATCTTATCTCCTATTAGTTTATCTGCATAGGCACTAATATTTCCATGATCTACATCTATTTCAGCTCCTAATGCCTTAAAACCTTTTAAATGTAAGTCTATTGGCCTAGTACCTATTGCACATCCACCAGGTAGGGAGTTTTTAGTCTTTCCAAGTCTGGAAAGAAGTGGTCCCATTACTAAAAAAGATGCTCTCATTTTACTCATTAAGTTATAATCAGTTTCATATTTATTTACATTTTTAGAATTTATTTTTATTGTTCTTTCATCTAAGTATTCAACTTTTGCCCCTAGAGATGTTAGTACCTCACAAATAACTTGAACATCTCTTAATTTTGGAACGTCATCTAAGATTATATCTTCTGTTCCCAAAAGTGATGCTGCCAATATTGGTAATGCTGAGTTTTTTGCTCCTGATACTCTAACTCTTCCTGTTAATGGAGGGCTTTGTTCCACCATTATTTTTTCCAAATAAATCTCCTCCTAATCCAATAACTTTAGTTATTTAGATGTTAGTCACACAATCTTACTTATATCCATTTTTCAAATTTATTAACATATTTTTTTATATATTTCTGTAATTATTTATATTCTTTTTTTGTCAATATTATTATTATACCATTTATCCAGAAATAAATATACATATACTATTATATTAAATTTTTTTAAAGAATCAAATACAAGAGTTTTTTGTGTATTAAATGGTATAATTGTCTTTTTATGGTTTTTAGGCCTTTAGTCTTGTTTATTCCACCAAAGTATAAGAGTAATACTAAAGATGACTTTATTTAAAATCTATCTTTGCTCAATTTCAATTTTCATAAACCACAAGATTCCTCCCATTGTGGGAATGACTTTAGAAGGAGGAAGCTTTTAATAAACAGGATATAAAAAAACCACTTGGCGATTGGTTACAATCACAAAGTGGTCTTAATTATTGTTCTCTAGAAATTTTTAATCTATTTATTGCTCTTTTAAGTGCTAATTCAGCCCTAGCTACATCAATACCGTCATTCCTAGACTTTAGTCTTTCTTCGGCACGAGCTTTAGCTTCCTCAGCTCTTTCTACATCTATTTCATCTGGCCATTCTGCTGCATCAGTTACAACTGTAACCCTGTTATCTAAAACAGATACATAGCCATCAACTACAGATGCTATTCTTTCTTTTCCATCTTGAAATATTCTTATTTTACCTATTTTTAAGGGAGTAGTTATTGGAGCCCTATTCTTTTTTATTCCTAGGTCTCCTTCTACGCCCCTAACGATAACCATTTCTACCTCATCAGAAAAGAAAAACCTATCTGGAGTTACTATATCTAAATGGAACATGATTATCCCTCCATTTTCTTAGCTTTTTCTACCGCTTCATCTATTGTACCTACAAATAGGAAAGCTGATTCTGGAAGATCATCATGAAGCCCCTCTAATATTTCTCTGAAACCTCTTACAGTTTCTGCAATTGGAACATAAGCTCCTTTAATTCCAGTAAATTGCTCTGCAACACTGAAAGGTTGAGATAAGAATCTTTGAACTTTTCTAGCCCTAGCTACTGTTACCTTATCATCATCTGATAATTCATCAATACCTAAGATAGCTATAATGTCTTGTAAATCCTTATATTTTTGTAATATCTCTTGAACCTTAGTTGCCACTTCATAATGTTCTTTTCCTACAATTTCAGGGTCTAAGATTCTTGAAGAAGAATCTAGTGGATCCACTGCTGGATAAATTCCAAGCTCTGATATTTGTCTTGATAGAACTGTTGTTGCATCTAAATGCGCAAAAGTTGT
>CAZRYA010000116.1:0-6089 GCA_964604235.1 uncultured Tissierellaceae bacterium
CATTACCTTCCCTAGTTCTCTCGCCAACTCCAGCAAACACTGAAAGTCCACCATGTTCTATTGCGATATTATTAATAAGCTCTTGAATAAGTACTGTTTTACCTACTCCAGCACCACCAAATAATCCTACCTTACCACCTCTTGAATATGGTGCTATAAGGTCTACTACTTTAATTCCCGTTTCAAATATTTCTTTAGCTGTTTCTTGTTCTTCAAAACTTGGTGCTTCTCTATGAATTGGAGATAATTCTGCTCCTTTTATAGGGTTTTTACCATCTATAGTTTCTCCTAGAACGTTAAATAATCTACCTAAAGTTGCCTTACCTACTGGAACACTTATTGGACTCTTAGTATCTATTCCTTCCATACCACGAACAAGTCCATCAGTAGAATCCATAGCTACACATCTAACTACGTCATCTCCTATATGTTGTGCAACTTCTACGATTATAGTTTCTCCATTATTGTCTATCTCAATGGCACTTAATAATTCTGGAAGATTTTCCTCGCCAAATCTAATATCTACTACGGGGCCTATAACTTGAACAATCTTTCCTGCGTTCTCTTTCATTTGCCCTCTCCTTTCAACTTACTTAAGAGCCTCTGCTCCAGAAACGATTTCAGATATTTCCATAGTAATAGCTGCTTGTCTAGCCCTATTGTAGCTAATTTCAAGTTCATCTATTAACTCTTCTGCGTTATCTGTTGCTGACTCCATTGCCACTCTTCTAGCTGCCTGTTCACTTGCAGACGATTCTATTAGAGAGCCAAAAATAACACTCTCTACATATTTTGGTATCAAATAATCTAGTACTGCTTCTGTTGATGGCTCAAATTCAGTTAATACCATAGCTTTTTTATCCTCTTCCTCAGATGCTTTTGGCTCTGATGGAAGTAGTCTTAAAAGTTTAGGTTCTTGAGATATAGTACTAACAAAAGTACTATATACTATATTAACCTCATCTACCTCTCCACTTTTATAAAGGTCTAATGCCGTTTTTCCAATTTCTTTAGCATCAGAAAATTCTGGTTCTTCGCTAATCCCAAAGTACTTATCAATAACATCATAATTTCTTCTTGTAAAGTAATCATAAGCTTTGCTTCCAACAGTAATAATTTTACTTTCATATGGAGCTTCTTTGATTTTGGATTCAGCAAGTTTCACAATACTAGAGTTATATCCACCAGCAAGTCCTCTATCTGAAGTTATAACTATAAAAAGTGAATTTTTAATTTCTCTCTTTACTAAAAGAGGATGCTTTATATTACCTGTTGAATTTAATACATTATTTATATTATCTAAAATAACATTATAATATGGCCTTGTCTTCTCAAGCCTCTCCCTAGATTTTCTAAGTTTAGCTGATGATACAAGTTCCATGGCCTTAGTAATTTGCTTAGTACTACTAATACCCTTTATACGTCTCTTGATATCTCTTGTAGATGCCAAATTTTACACCTCCCTGTTCTAAGGGATTAGAAGTTTTTCTTAAATTCAGCAATAGCTGATTTAATTCTATCTATATTTTCATCACTTAAATCCTTAGTTTCTTTAATTTCTTTAAATATTTCTGGGTGGTTATTATCCACATATAGTAGGAAGTTTTCTTCAAATTCCCTAACCCTTTCTACTGGTATATCAGATAGGTGTTTATTTAATACTGCGTAAAATATCACTACTTGATGTTCCACTGGAACTGGCCTATATTGTGGTTGTTTTAGAACTTCTAAAGTCCTAGCACCTTGGTCTAATATATTCTTAGTTTCTTTGTCTAAGTCAGAACCAAATTGAGCAAATGAAACAAGCTCTCTGTACTGAGCTAATTCTAACTTAATAGAACTAGATACTTTTTTCATAGCCTTATTTTGTGCAGATCCTCCAACCCTTGAAACTGAAAGTCCTGAGTTAATAGCAGGTCTCTGTCCTGAGAAGAATAAATCTGTCTCAAGGAATATCTGTCCATCTGTAATAGAAATAACATTGGTTGGAATATATGCTGAAATATCTCCTGCTAGTGTTTCTATTATTGGAAGGGCAGTTATACTTCCACCACCAAATTTCTCATCTAGTCTAGCTGCTCTCTCTAGTAGTCTTGAGTGAAGGTAGAATACATCTCCTGGGAAAGCTTCCCTTCCTGGTGGACGTCTCAATAATAATGACATGGCCCTGTATGCTTGGGCATGCTTTGTTAAATCGTCATAAACGATTAAAACATCCTTACCTTGACTCATAAATTCTTCACCCATAGTAACTCCTGCATATGGAGCTATATATTGTAGAGGGGCTAATTCAGACGCAGTTGCAGAAACAACTATCGTATAATCCATAGCACCTTTCTTTTCCAATACATCTACTATTTGAGCCACTGTTGAACGTTTTTGTCCTATGGCAACATAGATACAAATAACATCTTCTTCTTTTTGATTTATTATAGTATCAATAGCTATGGCAGTTTTACCTGTTTGCCTATCTCCAATTATAAGCTCCCTTTGGCCTCTACCAATTGGAACTATGGAGTCTATGGCCTTAATACCTGTTTGTAATGGTTGGTTTACACTTTTTCTAGTGATAACCCCTGGAGCAATTTTCTCAATAGGGCTAAACTTCTTAGTATTAATAGCACCCTTACCATCTATTGGTTGTCCTAGTGCATTAACAACTCTACCAATCATTTCATTTCCAACTGGAACCTCAACGATTCTACCTGTTCTCTTAACAGTATCTCCCTCTTTGATTTCCTTGTCAGAACCTAAAAGTACACAACCTACGTTATCTTCTTCTAGGTTTAATGCCATACCATAGATTTCTCCTGGAAACTCTATAAGCTCTCCAGCCATACATCCTTCAAGTCCATGAACCCTAGCAATACCGTCTCCTACTTGAATTACTGTACCAATATCTACCATATCTAGTGTCTTGTCATATCTCTTAATTTGTTCCTTAATAATGGAACTAATTTCTTCTGGTCTTAACTCCATTTTCTCACCTCACTCCTTCTATACTGTTGCAGTCTTTAAAGCTTGTCTAATGTTATCAAGCTCTGCTTTTATACTTCCGTCAATCAATTTATCTCCTATCTTAAGAACTACTCCTCCTAAAATATTCTTATCAATTTCATTTTTGATTACAATATTTTTTTCAAACTTAGCCTCAAGAGACAATTTAAGTTTTTCCAACCTTGAATCATCCATAGGAATTGAAGTTATAGCAACAATATTCAAAATATTTTCGTGGTCATTATACATTTCTTCATAGCTATTTGCTATGTCAAAAATATCTGTTTCCCTATTTTTATCAACTAATACATATAAGAAGTTTTTCATTTCTGCTGAAATTCTCTCTCCAAATATATTGTCAATTAATTCTTTCTTTTCTTTGTCAGTAACCTTAGGATGATTAAATATATCCATCAGCTTAGGTTCTGAGTTAAATACTCCAACTAAAAAAATTAATTCATCGTGAAATAAATTAATTTTTTCACTTTCTAAACCCACTTCAAAAAGAGCAGAAGCATATCTACTGCCTACTAATTTTGCCATTTTGAATTACCTACCTCATCAATAAATTTGTCGATTAAGCCATTTTGATTCTCAACTTTAATCTCTTCACCTATTAATTTTGATGCAATTAGTAGTGCCATATCTCCTGTTTCCGTTTTAAGATTTTGGAAAGCTGCTTTTCTTTCATTTTCTATATCTCGTCTAGCCTTTTCTTTAATAGAAGCAGCTTCGCGTTTAGCTTCTTCTAGTATTTCATTTTTAACCTGCTCTCCTCGAGCCCTAGCATCTGTTAAAAGCTCCTGTCTTTCTTCTTTTGACTCAGCTAATTTTGTTTCATACTCAAGTTTAATGTTAGCAGCTTGTGCATTTAAGCTTTTAGCTTCTTCCATATCTTGAGCTATTTTATCTTTTCTTTCATCTAACATTTTTGTTATTGGACCATATGCCAGCTTCTTTAATAGTGATAATAATATTAATAAAGTTGCCCATACAATTACCATATGATATAAGACTGGTATAATCTCAACTTTTATATCCATTTACAGCCCTCCTCTATAGTTTAATTAGGCCTACTAATTAAAGTGCTCCAAGTAGAGGTTGAACGAATAATAAAATTATAGCAACAACTAAACTGTAGATACCAGTTGTCTCTGCTACTGCTTGTCCTAATAACATTGTTCTTGTAATATCTCCACCAGCTTCTGGTTGTCTTCCTACTGCCTCAGCACCTTTACCTGCTGCAAAACCTTGTCCAATTCCTGGACCCATACCTGCGATCATTGCTAAACCTGCTCCTATTGCTGAACAACCTAATACGAATGCTTCATTTGAAATTCCTTGTAACATTTAAATTCCTCCTTAGTAAATTTAATTTTAATTAATAATATTTCTACTCTTCACTTATTCCCGATGCTATAAATACCATAGTTAACATGGTAAATATAAAGGCTTGTAATACACCTGAAAAAATATCAAAGTATATTTGAAGTGGTGCTGCTATCAGTGGTGACAGGTTACCAAATCCTGCCCTTATTAGGGTCATTATTAACCCACCACTTAGAACATTACCAAATAAACGGAAAGATAGAGATACTGGGTTCGCTAAATCACCGATTATATTTAGTGGAGATAATAGTACAAAAGGTTCAAAATACCCCTTAATATGACCTCCTAGTCCTGATGATTTGATACTAAAGTACTGTGAAAGCACGAAAGTAATTAAGGCTAAAGCCAAAGTAACTGAATAATTAGCTGTTGGTGAGTCCAAACCTATTAATCCCATTAAGTTGGATATTATTAGAAATGAGAACAATGCAAAAATAAAAGGTCCAAACTTCATATTATGTTCTCCCATTGTCGACTTGACTAGTCCATCAACTGTTTCTTTGAAAAATTCAACTATTAGAATAAAGGTGGATGGCATATCATTTCCAGCTTCCTTCTTAAGCCTTGAACTAACATATCCACCAAAAGCGACTAGCATTAAGCCTACAACTATTACATTGAATATACTTTGTGGTAAATATGGTTCTAAGAAAGCTCCAATTACATTTACTAATGTGCCAAAAATTGCCATTATACCTGATATTATAACTAGTTTCAAACTTACCCTCCTCTCTTTCTTTTTGGAAAATTTAACATTAAATAAAATTTATATGCTTAAATAGTAATACCCATTTGCTATTAGTTAGCAAACACCTATTAGCTATTGTCTATAAAATTCATATATAACTAATAATCCATTGATATAAATTATATAAAATAGGGGTTTCTTTTGCAAGTTTATTTTAGATATATATCCTCCATTATGAATTAAAAGCTACATTGATAAATGCTCTACAATGTAGCTTTCATAACTATATCTTTATAATTGATCCTCCACCTGATAGTACCATGCTACCATTTTGGTTTAAGGCACTACACTTAAATTTTATCTTTCCACTTTCTGATATCTCTTCTATTTCCATTATCGCTTCTACTGTATCCCCTATATAAACAGGTTTGTGGAAGGAAACATCTTGACCTAAATATACATGTTCAGGAAAGTTTCTACCAATTATAGTAGAAAATAAACTGGCTGTTAACATGCCATAAACTAGGCGTCCTCCAAATCTACTTTCTTTGGCATAAATTTCATCTATATGCCACGGGCTACTATCACAGATTATTCCACCATACAAGTATACATCAGATTCAGAAAAAGTTTTTCTAAATTTAAAAGTTTCTCCTAACTTATAATTCATAGCTAGCTCCTATAAATCCATTTTCTTTAGGTTGTCATCTATTATTAAATCAGCTTCTGTATTCTCTATGACATCCTCTAAAGTAACATAAGGTCCTATTTCCTTTAATAAAAGTCCTTCTTCAGTAACTTCTATAAAGGCCATTTCAGTAACTATATAATCCACTACTTTAGCCCCAGTTAAAGGAAAAGTACACCCTTTTAAAATCTTGGCTGAACCATCTTTAGCACAATGGTCTGTTGCTACTATAACCTTCTTAGCTCCTACAACTAAGTCCATAGCTCCACCCATTCCTGCAAGCTTTCCACCTGGAACTATCCAGTTAGCTAAATTTCCCTCTTGGTC
>CAZRYA010000117.1:0-5939 GCA_964604235.1 uncultured Tissierellaceae bacterium
CATTCCCCTAGGAATAATTGTAACCATATGAACTGGATCAGTTCCTGGTGTAAGCCTTGCTGTTATAGCATGACCTGCCTCATGATAGGCTGTTAATTTTCTTTCTTTTTCACTTACTATTTGAGATTTCTTCTCAGGTCCTGCTTGAACCTTAATAGAAGCTTCTTCTATTAATTCCATAGGTATAACCTTTAAGTTATTCCTTGCTGATAGTAGGGCTGCTTCATTTACCAAGTTTTCCAAGTCTGCTGGAGTAAATCCTGGGGTCCTCCTAGCCACTACAGATAACTCAACATCTGTATCTAAAGGCTTATTCTTAGTATGAACTCCTAATATAGCCTCTCTTCCCTTAATATCTGGTAGACCTACATAAATAGTCCTATCAAACCTACCTGGACGAAGTAGGGCTGGGTCAAGTATATCTGCCCTATTTGTAGCAGCCATTACTATGACACCTTCATTAGTTGCAAACCCATCCATTTCAACTAGCAATTGGTTTAGGGTTTGTTCCCTTTCATCATGGCCACCACCCATTCCTGCACCTCTTCTTCTACCTACTGCGTCAATCTCGTCAATAAATATAATACATGGTGCATTCTTTTTAGCCTGTTCAAATAAATCTCTTACCCTGCTGGCTCCAACCCCTACAAACATCTCAACAAAATCTGAACCTGAAATTGTAAAGAATGGTACCTTAGCCTCTCCAGCAACTGCCTTAGATAAATAAGTTTTTCCCGTTCCTGGAGGTCCTACTAATAATACTCCTGTTGGAATCCTAGCTCCAATATCTATATACTTCTTAGGAGACCTTAAAAAGTCAACTATTTCTTCTAATTCCTCTTTTTCTTCCTTTAAACCTGCTACATCTGCAAAAGTAACAACCTTTCCATTTTCATCCTTGTGCATTCTTGCCTTAGACTTACCGAAAGACATTACTTTTCCGCCACCACCCTGTGATTGTTGCATAAACACAAACCAAAATACTCCTATTACTAATATAGTAAGTATACTTGGTAAAAGGCTATATATCCACGGTTGGCTTGGCTCCGGAAACGCATTTAATTCTAACTTTCCAGCTTCTACCTGAGCCTTCAAGTATCCTTCATATAAGATATCTCTCATCTCTTCTGGTATAAAAACTTTAAACTGAGTTTTCTCTTTAGTATTTAACTGTCCTGTTATCTCTCTACCTTGCATAGTCATTTTATCAATATCTTCATTTTTCAGATGATTCACAAATGCAGTTATATTAATTTGCTCAACCTTTTCAACATCTCTGTCTAAACCATTAAGCATAAACAATATCAGTATCACTACAAGTAGGTAAACACTCACTACTTTAAATCCTCTTCTCAATACAAGTCCTCCCTTCTATATGTTAGCATCTTTACAATTATACCATTTAAAAATCTATAATACAATATTAACTGTATACCTCTTCCTTAAGAGCTGCTACATAAGGTAAGTTTCTATACATTTCTGCATAATCTAAGCCATATCCTACTATAAACTCATCTGGTACATTAAATCCTAAATAGTCTACAGATATATCAACCTTCCTTCTTTCAGGTTTATCTAAAAAAGTACAAATTTTAACTGACTTAGCCCCTCTTTTCATCAAGTTGTCAATTAAATAATTTAATGTATATCCTGTATCGATAATATCTTCAACTATTAATAAATTCTTACCCTCAACACTATGATCTAAATCCATGATTATTCTAACTTCTCCTGTAGATGTTGATGATTTACCATAGCTAGATACAGCCATAAAATCCATTTCTACAGGTTTATTAATTCTTTGGGCCAATTCAGACATAAAAATTACTGCCCCTTTTAATATTCCTACAAGCAAGAGTTCTTCCCCCTCATAATCTTTAGATATTTCCTCTCCCAACTCCCTAACCCTCTTGCTAATTTCGTCTTCTGATATCAATACTTCCTTTACAAAATCCTCCATGCTTACCTCCTGTTATATTCGTAGTTTATGGCTAGAATTTTTTTAGTCTTATCATCTAACCTATAATTGTTATTTATATCCATACCTAAAATATAGATAATATTTTCATCATCTTCTATTAAGGGAATCTCATCCCTTAAATCTCTAGGAACCTTTCTATCAATAAAGTAATCCTTGAGTTTTTTCTTGCCCTTCATCCCAAAAGGCGTAAAACTATCACCATTTTTTCTGTTCCTAACCCTTAAAGATCCACAAAGCTTATCTAAATCGACATACTTCGTATCCTTGCCCAGCTTTGATTCTAAGTTAGACCTATCCAATAGCTTACTAGTTATCCTAAGCCCTAGCTCTTCAATATAAATGCTATCATTTAAACCCAAGTCATAGGAGTAGTTAACTTTTTCAGCTAGTCTCTCTATAATTATTTCATCATAGCTAAGTCGAACAATTATATCCTCATAAATATTCAAATACTTCCCAGTGGTCCCTCTACCAATTAGGTCCTTAGTTAAAGATACATGGCTTTCACCAATCCCATTTAAGTCTCCCAATATACTACTAATTCCCATTCTTATTAGCCTGGACTTAATAGCCTCATCTTGGTCCATATAAATATTCCTATCTAGGATTAACTTATTCCCACTAATTAATATTAACATTGAATCAAATTTTTCTCTAGTGTATCTTTCTATAAATTCACTATCTTCTTTGGCCATCATGGATAACTTAAATATACTGTCTTCTAACTTAGGGTTAAAGTTCTCTTCCAAATAAGGTATCAGCTCCAACCTAATCTTGTTTCTCGTATAAATTGACTCTAAGTTGGTCTTATCTAAAACAGTGGCTAGTTGATTCACTTCTATATATTCCTCTATATCCTTCCTAGATACGTTTAAAAGAGGCCTTATTATATCTCCCTGGATATAGTCCATGGCCTTTAAGCCATCTAGTCCTGTTCCACGAATTATTCTCATTAAGACGGTTTCTACTTGATCGTTTAGATTATGGGCTACTGCTATTTTACCTCCACCATATCCATCCAAGACCTGCCTAAAAAAACCATATCTTAATATCCTGCCAGCTTCTTCTGGGCTTATCCTCTTGTCTTTTCCATATTGAACCATATCTACATTAATCGTATGGTAGGGAAGATTCAGTTCTCTAGCAAGCTGCCTTGTAAATTCCTGGTCTTTATCAGCATCTAGTCCCCTAACTCCATGATTTACATGGCATACTATTAAGTTATAATTTAAACTAGCCTTAAATTTATACAAACATGATAATAAGGCTATAGAGTCGTGTCCTCCTGACAGACCTATAACTATATTATCATGTTCTTTTATCAAACCATATGATTTTATATTTTCCTTGAACTTATTTATCATACTCTACCACCTACAATAAATAGAATTTTACTTAAAACACAAAAAACTGGAATTGACTTCCAGTTTTTATAAATCTGCGCCTGATGGCTTTTTTGATTTCATACTACTTCTTCTATTACTGTCTTTAAACTTTAATTGGTCGTGTCTCTCATTACTATCTTTTAGAAATTTACTCAATTTATCTTCAAATGATAGTCCCCTCTGACCGTCATCTACATTAGTCCATTCAATTTCTTCTGGTTTGTTTGTTTTTGGTTTTGCTTGCCTTATAGATAAACTTATTTTTCCATCGTCAGTTATAGATAAAACCTTAACTTTAACTTTCTGACCTTTTTCTAAGTAATCCGCCACCTTCTCTACATAATCATGTGAGATTTCAGATATGTGAACTAATCCACTTTTTCCTTCTTCCAATTGAATAAATGCTCCGAAATTTGTTATTCCCGTTACAGTTCCTTCAACTACTCTTCCTACAGATACAGGCATATGATTCTTAATCCTCCTTAAAATTTTAATTCTTTTAATCCAGTATATATTAGAAATTAGACAATGTCAATTAATTATCGTCTTTTAAGCCCTTTAAAAAGGGGTTTTTCTTTTTGTTCTTATCGACGACAATAATTTCTCTTGGCTTTACCATACCTAATTCTTCTCTGGCTATTTTTTCGATAAATATCAAAGAATCACTGTTTTGAATTTCTTCCTTTAAAGAATCTACTTCTCTTTCCAATAAATCAACTTGTTTCTGAGCTTTTACTCTTTTGTTTTTCAGCTCCCTAATCTGTATCTCTTGCTTTACAAAAGTAATCGATAAATAAGAGATAAACAAAATAGTTAATATCTTCCAAGCTTCAAGTCTAAATTTTCGCTTTTTCTTTGACATTTTATCACCATCCATGGATTAATTATAACTACCTTATACCCTATGGATTCATTATATAACAAACTATATTTCTTTGTACATCTTTTCTCCGTCTTCTTTTTTCACAACTTCTAGAGTTTCTAGGACTTGTATCTTTAAATTAGAGTTTCCAAACTCTATTTCTACTATATCCCCAACTTTAACATCATCCCCTGCTTTTGCAAGCCTATTATTTATTTTTATTCTTCCTTGGTCACAAGCCTCTTTTGCTATAGTTCTTCTCTTTATTATTCTAGAATTTTTTAAGTACTTATCTATTCTCATAATTTCCTCCTATAGAAAAAGTCAGGCTCTTTTGCCTGACTTTTATTATTTATTAACGATTTCTTTTAAAGTTTTTCCTGCTTTGAATACAGGTGCTTTTGATGCTGGGATTTGAATTACTTCTTCAGGGTTTCTTGGGTTTCTTCCTTCTCTTGCTTTTCTTGCTCTAACTTCAAATGTACCGAAACCTACAAGTTGTACTTTATCTCCAGTTGCTAAAGTCTCTTCAATCGTTTTCATAAATGCGTTTAAAGCACTCTCTGCGTCTTTTTTTGTTAACTCACTTTTCTCTGCTATACTAGCTATTAATTCTGCCTTATTCATTATATTATTCCTCCTTATATTATATACTCTATATAATTAAATTATATAGCACATACCTCAATTGTTATCTTTTGCTTGATTCCAAAGATTGTCCATTTCCTCTAGAGACATATTCTCTAAACTCTTATTTAGTTTAAAAGCTTCAGTTTCCATATAGTCAAACCTATTGATAAATTTGTCTATTGTTTTCTTTATACCCACTTCTGGATCAACATCTAAAAATCTCGAAAGATTTACAATAGAGAACAATAAATCCCCTATTTCACCTTCTACTTCATTAGACCCCTTACCAAACTCTTCAAAACTATCTAAGACTTCATCATACTCTTCTTTTATCTTATCAATAACTCCATTCATATGAGGCCAATCAAACCCTATGTCTGCTGCCTTAGTCTGAATTTTATAGCTCGTCATAAGAGAAGGTAAACCTTTTATATCCCTTAATTTATCTGTAAATCTTGATATACCCCTATTTGAGTATTTTAGCATATCCCAATTATATACTAGTTCATCAGTTTTTTCTACATTTTTTTTCAAAAAAACATGTGGATGACGATAAATTAATTTTTCTCCTAATTTTGAGCTAACATCATATATATTAAAGTCCCCATCTTCTGCTCCTATCTGGCTGTGGAAGATTACTTGTAATAGTAAATCACCTAGTTCCTCTACCATATTATCCCTATCATCGTTTTCTATTGCATATATTAATTCATAGGCTTCTTCGATTAGGGAAGACTTTAGTGATTCATGAGTTTGTTCTCTGTCCCAAGGACATCCATTCTCAGACCTTAGCATTACCATTATATCTAATAAATCATTCATGTCAAATAGTTTTTTACACATTCCATCTTTTTTTGGTATATAAATACTAGTTAAAAGACCAGTGTTTTCAATTCTATCTAACTCATAAACAGGTATTTCATACTTTTTTTCATCCTCCATACCTGCTGAATCTATTAAATACAACTTATATTCATCTCCATAGACTTCTGATAAAATAAGTTTAACATCAGATAACACTCTAGTATTATATACTTGAGTTATTATTGTGTCTACATTTATATTTATCATACTCTGTTTA
>CAZRYA010000118.1:0-5862 GCA_964604235.1 uncultured Tissierellaceae bacterium
GAATTTATATTCCCTGGTATAGCAAATACATCCTTACCTTGATCCAAACTTCTATGGGCTGTTATTAGTGACCCTGATTTTTCTTCTGCTTCCACTACTATCATAAACTTTGATAATCCTGCTATAATCCTATTTCTCCTTGGGAAATTATAAGCTACAGGATCAGTTCCCAAGGTAAACTCACTTATAATACAATGTTTATCTTCCATTATATTATATAGTTCCTTGTTTCTTTTTGGGTAAATTTTATCCAAGCCATTGCCTAGCACTCCTACTGTATAACCACCGTTCACAATAGTTGATTTATGGGCAACCGTATCAATTCCTAAGGCCAGGCCACTTACGGTTCCTAAATCTAAAGCTACTAAGTCTTTTGTAAACCTATCACAGGCCCATATACCATAGTTTGTACATTTTCTTGAACCCACTATTCCAGCGAGTTCTACATCCCTATATACGCCCTTGTAATAAAGTATCACTGGTGGATCTTGGATATGCCTAAGTTTATTAGGATATTCCTTATCTAAAATTGTAAGTGTCTTAATATTTTTATTATGTACTTTCTCTATTATAGATTCTAAAAAGAAATTGTCAAACTTAATTTTATCCTTGGCCTTTTCACTTAAGTAGACATTGAATTTCAAGTTTTCTTTACCACTTTCCCAAAATTCCAATATATTGTCTTCATATTTAATAATATTTTCTAAATCCTTGTTAGTTAAACCCATATGATGTAGCCCAATTAAAATATCCTTTTCTAATAAATTCAAGCTATTACCCCCAATATTTATTATCCAAGCTCCTATATCTTACTGCCTCTAAGACATGTTTATTTTCAATTTTTTCTACTCCATCTAAGTCTGCCAATGTTCTGGCTACTTTCAAAATCTTATTATAAGTCCTACCTGAGAATTTATGTTTTTCAAAAGCCATTTTCATTATTTTTTCTGATTCACTATTTAATTCACAGTATTTTTTTATATCTCTATCTTTGATTTCAGAATTATAATTGATATTCAGATCCTTATACCTATTTTTTTGAATACCATGAGCCTTATTTACTCTAGCCTTGATAGTTTCTGAGCCTTCTTCAATATCATTCTTTACTAGGTCCTTATACTTAACAGGTGATACCTCTACATGTAAGTCTATCCTATCTAAGAGAGGTCCACTGACCTTACCAAGGTATCTTTCAATTTCACCCATACTACATGTACACTCCCTAGTAGGATGGCCAAAATATCCACATTTACATGGATTCATACCAGCGATTAAAATAAAATTTGCTGGATAGGAAAGAACTGCCCTTACCCTAGAAATTGTAATCTCCCCGTCTTCTAGTGGCTGCCTTAAAACTTCCAGAACTTGTTTTTGAAATTCTGGAAGTTCATCCAAAAACAAGACACCATTATGGGCTAAAGAAATTTCTCCTGGTTTAGGAATCCTACCTCCTCCTACTAGAGATGCTGATGATGAGGTATGGTGGGGTGACCTAAATGGTCTCTCCTTCATAAGGCCCTTATCTTTTAAAAGACCTGATATGCTATAAATCTTAGTAACTTCAATGGCCTGTTCAAAATCCAAATCTGGTAGTATGGTTGGTAGCCTTTTGGCTGCCATAGTCTTACCTGATCCAGGTGGTCCAACTATTATAATATTATGAAAGCCTGCTGCAGCTACTTCCAAAGCTCTTTTTAAATTCCTTTGACCCTTTATATCTGAAAAATCTAAATCATAGACTCTTCTATTTTTAAAAACCTCTTTATCTAAGTTATAATAAGCTTCAATTTCTATAGTTCCATTTAAATAATCAACAGCTTCTTGTAAGTTTTTTACTGGTATAATCTCTAAATCCTCTATTATACCAACCTCATCCCTATTTTCATAAGGTAGTAATATTTTTTTGTAACCTAGCTCTCTAAGGGATATTGCCATGGGCAGTGCCCCTTCTACGAAGTTAACCCTACCATCTAAATACAACTCTCCTATAAAGACTATATCATCTTGGTAATCCTTTACTATTCCTGATGATTTTAAAATCCCTATAGCTATGGCAAGGTCCATTTGAGACCCTTCTTTTTTTATATTAGCAGGTGCCAAATTTATAGTAATCCTACTTAAGGGAAACTCATAGCCATTGTTCTTTATAGCAGACCTTACCCTTTCTTTAGATTCTTTTATGGAAGCATCTGGTAGACCGACTATGTTAAAAATAGGCATACCTCTAGCTAAGTCTACTTCTACGGTTATTATATTTCCAACTAGCCCTTGTAATACACATGTATAAACTTTCGAGTACATATAATCCCCTCTTTATATAATATTAAAAACCATTAAATGCATTTTCTATATGATTGATAATAACTTCTTTTCCTAAATAAATTTCAACTATATCATATCTAATTTGCCAATTACTTAAGTTTTTTTCACTTATATAAATTAATGAAGTATTTATTATTTTTCTTTGCTTAGTTCTATTAACTGCTTCAGAAGCATTTCCATATAGTTTGTTTCTCCTGCTTTTAACTTCTAAGAAAATTAAAATATCTTTAAAAGAAGCAACTATATCGATTTCACCTATCCTATTACTATAATTTCTAGTTATAATTCTATATCCATTATTTAATAAATACTCTTCAGCCAAATCTTCTCCCAACTTGCCTAAAGCTTTATTATTCATTAAACCCCTTCTTCCCATCTATAGTGTAAACATAGAATATTATTTCTGCCACTACATCATATAATTCTGAAGGTATTTCTGAATTAAGGTCTAATTTAATTAAGCTACTGACTAAATCCGAATCTTCATAAATTACCAATTCTTCTTCTAGACCCTTGCTTATTATATTCTCAGCAATTATACCCTCGCCTTTAGCTACAATGGTTGGTGGTCCTTCTTCCATATCATAGGATAAGGCTACGGCTTTTTTTCTGGCTTTATCCATATAAATCACACCTTTATATCCAAAAAATATAATTCATTATTAGTTTCAACTATATCTTTGTTAAAATCTATATAATCATCAAATGTAAAGTCTATCTTATTCAAAATATAACCAATTGCCAAAACTTTGTCAACTAATATATTTTTCATATCCTTGAATAATTCAATATCTTCCTTGTTTATTTTCAACCTTAAGTCTATTCTATCCTCATAATTTAGGCAACCTATTTTAACATTACCTAAGTTATTAGTTGATAGATTTATAAATATACTTATGGGTCTGTCTTTGTCCTTGCCAGACCTATTTTTTTTTATAATATCTATAGTTCCCTCTATTTCCCTATTTAAACTAGCTATTGGAATATGTAAAAAATACATTTCCTTGCCTAGTTGATTTAATAAGTTTAACTTATTTTCAATATCAATGTTATTTTTTATACTATCTAACTTATCAGAATCTTTGGAAAGCAACTTGTCTAAAGTATCATTTACCAAAAATTCTTTTAGGCTTATAGACTTTTCCTCTTCAACTAATTTAGGTGTAAGATTATTTACATTATTGTCTTTCATCTTTGAAAATAATTTTTCTATTGGTTCATAAAAAACATCTTTATTTTCTACTAAGTCTACCAACATATCTATATTTTTTATAGTAGGCTTCAACTTGGTCTTATTCATTAAGGACACCAGATTTAAAACATCTTTTTCATCTAAAATAGAAATTTTCTCTAAAAACTCATCTATCACTTTATTTTCAAAGCTCATATCCAATCTACTTGCCTTAACTTCTATCCCCTTGACTTCCTCAGCTTCATTAAAATCATTTACTATTAAATTTTTTAGCTCCAGATCCTTTAATCCATCTTCCACTATTAACTCTTCTAATAAGTCACTTTGAATAAAGTCCTTATTTGTCATTAACTCTTTTAAGACCTGGCTAGATATCATATTTTCATTTGGCTTTATAATTTCTAAAACTTTATCCGTTTCCCCATTATAAGCTATTAAGTTATCTAATTTTTCCATGATTTTGAAAGATTCCAATAAATTTTTCTCTTGTAAGGGAACCTTGTCCTTAATTAAGGTATCCAATAGGCTTAACTTCCTGTCATCTTGTTTTAAATTTAAGCCTTTTAACAAATTGTCTAATCCTTGATTCTTGGTTTCAATAGTTTTCGCTTTATCACTTGGAAGTTTATTTGGCGCCTTATCTAAAACAACTTTATCTTCCTCAGTGATATTTAATAAAATTGTATCTCCAATTTCAAAATCAATATCTTTAGGAAGATTGGTATCCTTTAAATTTACTTGTTCAATATCTCCATTTAACATTTCAATCAAAATGCTATCATTTAAAATTTCTAGTAACTTAGCCTCTATTATTACTTGTCCACTTGAAGACTTGCCTATATTGAAATTTAAATTATTTAAGTTTAAAGTTTGAATTTTCATAATATCACCTATTTAATATTTTTCCCAAAAAACTTATCCTATGCATTTCAGATGGCCCCTTATCTAAGATATACTCCCTGTGCTCTTTGGTACCATATCCCTTGTGCTTTTTCATATTATAGCCTGGAAATTCTTCATCCCATAGACTACATAAGCTATCCCTATAAACTTTGGCAACAATAGACGAACAAGCAATACCATGTGACTTGTCATCACCTTTTATTACAGCATTCTGTGGCATATCTATATTTACAGTCTCTGCATCAATTAATAAATAATCAGCTACAAACTTATTTCCATTCTTATCTATTAAATTTTCTACAGCAAACTTCATCGCAAGCCTAGTAGCTTCTTTTATATTTATCTTATCTATTATATCTGGACTTACTTGGCCTATTCCACATGCTATTGCTTCTTCTAATATTTTGGAATATAGTTCATTTCTCTTCTTTTCACTTAATTTTTTGGAGTCTTTAACCCCATCTATCCTAAGTCCTTTTGGCATGACAATAGCACAAGCTACCACATCTCCTGCCAAACACCCCCTACCAACTTCATCAATACAGGCTATATATTCATAGCCAGATTCATTTAAACTCATTTCTAATTCTAACATAGTCTACTCCTTAGGCTCTTCTAAAGTAATATTTCCAAGTACCCCTTTTCTAAACTCATCTAAAATAATATTACTTACTTTAGTATAATCTATTTCTGCCCCTCTTAATAGACATCCCCTAGCCCTTCCTATTTCATCCATTATATCTAAGGTTTCTACGTTTAGACTTTTAAGCTTATATCTTTCCTGAAGCAGTTCTGGATAGTCTACTATCATCTTTTCTAAAAATCTAAAAGCAAGGGTTTCTATATCTAGTATTTCATCTTTGATTGCTCCTGTAAAAGCTAAGTTTAAAGCAACCTCTTTGTCCTCAAATTTAGGCCATAAGATTCCTGGTGTGTCTAATAACTCTATGTTGTTTTTAGTTTTTATCCATTGATTGGTTTTAGTAACTCCTGGTTTATTACCAACCTTAGCACCCTTTCTTTCTGTTAATGTATTTATTAAAGTAGATTTACCTACATTGGGTATTCCTATAATCATAGCCCTAATAGGCCTACCAATTACTCCCCTTTTCTCAAAATTCTGTCTTTTCTCTTTAGTTAACTGATATGATAAATCAACTAATTGACTTATACCCTTTCCCTTAGATGAATCAATCATAACTGCACTTAAATCTTTTTTCTTGTAGTATTCTAGCCATTTAATATTTTTATTAGAATCAGATAGGTCCATCTTATTCATTAAAATAATTCTAGGCTTGTTCTTAACTATATCATCAATGATTGGGTTTTTGCTACTTAAAGGAATTCTCGAATCTATTAATTCAAAGATAATATCAACCTTGGATAGATTTTGTTCTATAGATTCTCTAGTCTTTTTCATATGTCCTGGATACCAGTTTATATTC
>CAZRYA010000119.1:0-5844 GCA_964604235.1 uncultured Tissierellaceae bacterium
ATAGAGCTTAGATAGATGATCATTTAAACAGAACACGGCTTATAGATTTACTCAATAACATTTTATGAACACTTACAATAAAGTAAGTGTTTTTTGTTTATTATTAAGAATTATAATTTTTTCCATAGGATATAATAGGTTTATAGGATAAAATAAAAACTCAGGAGAAGAAGATGAAGAACAAGAAAAAAATTATATTTATAGGAATTGGACTTTTAATTTTAGGGATTTTAAGCACATTTATATTTAAGGGAAAGGTTAACAATAGACATAGGAAGATAATGATAGACATAGGCCATGGAGGCGAAGACCCTGGTACTATAAGTAGTTTAGGAGATTATGAAAAAGACTTGAACCTAGAGTTAGGATTAAGGCTAAAAAAAGCCCTTAAGAGAGAAGGCTATAGGCTATATCTTTCTAGGGAAAATGATGAATATGTAGACAATAAACTCAGGGCCCAGATTGCCAATGATAAGGAAGTGGATATTTTTATAAGTCTCCATATGAATGCTATGGAAAACAATAAAGAGGTAGATGGGGTTCAAGTCTTATATTATCCAGACCAGGAAGCTAATAATGAAAGGCTAGGTAGAAAATTTTTAGACCAAGTAGTGGCCAGTACCAAGGCTGGAGATAGGGGAAATATACCTAGGGAAAATTTGACTGTTCTTAAATTTACAAAAATGCCAGCATTTATTTTAGAGTCAGGGTTTATGACAAATGATGAAGAACTACTTAGGTTAAAGGATCCTAATTACCAGGATAAAATAGTTAAGGGAATTCTGAATTTCATATTTGAATTTTATGAATAATAGTATCAATTGATAACCCTTTCAATCTCTGTATAAAGGTTGAGTAGTCGAGTATTGAGGTGTATAATTGTAAATATATTATCAATAGATAAATAGGAGGTAAATATGGATAAGTATAAAATAGCAAAAAAAGTATCTTTGGTGACGATTGTATTAAATATAATTTTAGCTATATTTAAAATGATAGCAGGTATTATAGGAAAGAGTAATGCTATGATAGCAGATGGCCTTCATACTCTTTCAGATGTTGCTACTACTGTGGTAGTACTGGTTGGGATAAAAATATCTATGAAAGATCCAGATAAAAATCACCCATATGGACATGAAAAGTATGAGTCGATATTCGCAAAGCTTTTAAGTATGCTTTTGATTATAACAGGAGTTTTTATAGGCTATGAATCAATTAAATTAGTAGTAAGTCAAGAATTTACTAAGCCAGGTAACATTGCCTTAGTGGCAGCATTTTTATCGGTTATAGTGAAGGAATTGATGTATCATTATACCAAGCACTATGCTAAAAAAATAAAGTCAGTTTCTATGGAAGCAGATGCTTGGCACCATAGGTCAGACGCCTTTTCTTCAATAGGTACATTTTTAGGAGTACTAGGAGCTAAGTTAGGATTTCCTGTATTAGACCCTATTGCAGGAGTTGTAGTTTCGGTTCTAATAGTTAAAGTTGGAATAGACTTATATAAGGAATCTGTTAAAGGTTTAGTAGATGAGTCAGCAGACGAAGAAACTGTAAACAAACTTAAAGAAGTGGTCGAAAATACTAGTGGAGTTATGGGGATTAAAAATATTAAAACCAGAATGTTTGGAAGTAGAATATATGTAGATATAGAAATTTTGGTTGATGGAACTATTAGTGTTAAAGAAGGACATTATATTGCAGAAACTGTCCATGACAAGGTTGAAAATAGTTCTGAAGATGTAAAACATTGTATGGTTCATGTAGAACCTTATTAATTATTGTTAAAAAATAATTTTATGACTTGAAAGATTCCTTATTATGAATTATAATGGAAAAGTATTAAAATATACATTTTTCAAATAAGTGAAACAATATAATTACATAATAAGAGATATTACAATGAAGTAGTATGGAGAAATGGTTCTAGAGCAAGGATTAAGATCGGCTAAATATCAGTTACCAGTGTTTAACCCTAAGGTGTATTTTATCAGTTAAGAGCAATAAAATTTGTTTTAAGTTATGATTTAATAGGTTTGTGTTAAGTAATGATTTGATAATTTAATTAGTAAGATTCAATGCAAGGAAGAATATTCTTCCTTGCATTTTTTTATTTATAAAATAAGCAGGATCTTAAAATACTGGAAGGTAGGTGGACATATAAGTATTATTAGGAAGAGAATAGTCTGAAAATTAACGAAGTTACGATAAACATAATTTAAGGAGGAGATAGGGTGATCGCTTTATTTAAGATTTCACCAGTTTTATTATTAGCAGGTTGTATGATGTTAACAGGTTTTGAATTTTGGGATTTAGATATTTTGATAATAGCACCAATAGCAACTATTTATGCAGCTCTAGTGGCAGCTATAACAGAGAAGATTAGTTTTGGAGAAATAGTTGATACAGCAGTAGATAATGTTAAGGAAATGCAATTGGTATTTTTTATACTTATGTTAGCCTATGCATTGGCAGAATCATTTATGTCAACAGGAGTAGGAGCAGCAATAATAAATATGGCTTTAAGATTAGGTTTAACTGCTAGATCGGTAGCGGGTATAGCTTTTGTAGTATCCTCAGTCCTATCTGTAGCAACAGGTTCTTCATGGGGAACTTTTGCAGCAGCAGCACCAATATTCTTATGGTTAAATCACATAGTAGACGGTAATATAGTACTTACGGTTTCAGCAATAGCTGGAGGATCTTGTTTTGGAGATAACATAGGACTTATATCAGATACAACTGTAGTAAGTTCGGGTATTCAAGGAGTCGAAGTTACAGACAGGATTAAGAACCAAGGCATTTGGGCCTTAATATGTTTGCTGATAGCAGCTATAATGTTCTTTTCGGCAGGTTTTATAATGGATTTACCAAATGAAGTTGGATCAGTTTCAGAAGCTATTAATCAAATTCCAGAAGATGTATGGAATAATTTAGCTGCAGAAAGACCAGCAGCCATAGACCTACTTAACCAAGTAAAAGAAGGAGTACCTTTCTACATGGTTATACCTTTATTAGTTGTACTTGTTACGGCTGTTATGGGTCTACCAACACTTGCTTGTTTAGGACTTGGATTATTTGCATCATTGATATTTGGACTAATGGCAGGAACTTTAGAAAGTGGATATGCATTTTTAGATTTAGTTTATAATGGATTTGCAGATGCTGGTAAATGGGTAATAATAATGATGATGTGGGTAAGTGCCTTTGGTGGAATAATGGCTAGAATGGATGCATTTAAACCCCTATCAAATTTAATAGTAAAGATTTCAGGCAGTGTAAGACAATTGATGTTCTGGAATGGTATGCTTTCTATTTTAGGAAATGCTGCCCTAGCAGATGAAATGGCTCAAATTGTAACAATTGGACCTATATTGAAAACTATAACAGATGAAAACGTTGAAGCTAGTGAAGAAGATATGTATAGACTAAGGCTTAGGAATGCAACTTTCTCCTCAGCGCTAGGAGTATTTGGTTCGCAATTTATTCCTTGGCATGTATATATTTCGTTTTTCTTAGGAATATCATCTTCAGTATATCCTCTGTATTCATTCCAAGCGACAGATTTAATTAAATACAACTTTATAGCAATGGTTTCAGTAGGATCCTTATTATTACTTACAATAACAGGCTTAGACAGGTTTATCCCTAACTTTGGAATACCGTCTGAACCAGATGTTAAGTTAAAGAAAAGTAAGTAAGCTTTACTAAAACTAATAATAGTTATTAAATCTTACAATTATAATAAAAAATATAAAAAAACAAACTGGCTATACCCTACTGGTATAGCCAGTTTGTTTTTTCCAGATGTCAGGAATGTAATCTATTTGTAATAATTCCTTGCAACATGAGAAATTATAGATTATAATATAGTCATGTTAAGAAAAAAATCAGAAAATTAAGGGAGTGTTGATATTGCAAAATAAGAAACACAAACTGGCAATCGGACTGCTTTCAACGTGTTTTATACTTACAGTAGGAAATAAAAATGTTATGGCTAATAGTGTAAGTGAGGACTTAGTAGCAGTGGAATTTAAAATGACTTCTGAGGATAATTCAGGCAAGAAATATAAATACATATCAGTAGATGGAACTGAAATAAAAGAGTCCTTTAATGGTAAGGTAATCAAAGTTCTTAAAGAGGGAGTAGAGTTACAGCCTTTAGAACTAAACAAAGATTACGGTGTATTTATGACATTAGATGGTACAAGGGGAACTGTACTTTTAAATACTTTAGAGAAAGTGGAAAGAAACCTAGGACAACAAGGTTATTCTAAAATTAATAAAGTACTAAAAAGTGGAAATAAAATACACACTCTATTAAAGGGTGAGCCAGTAAATATAAAAGAAAAAGTAGAAGGACACTATATAGTATTATCAAACGAAGGTGCAGAGTTTAAGATACAAGAAGGAAATATTGAGTTTAAGGATGTAAAAAGAACTTCTTCAAGGGGAGGTTCATTAAAGAGTAGTAAAGTTGATTCAATTAACAAGTTAATGGTAGAGGCTTATGATGCTTTAGGAAGTCCCTATGCCAGTGCAGGGACAGGAAGTAATGGATATGATTGTTCAGGTTTGACTTTTGCCTTATACAAGAACAACCTAGGGATAACACTACCAAGGAGTTCAAGTAGTCAAGTAAGTGCAGGAACATCAGTAAAGAAATCAGAATTAGTACCAGGAGATTTAATATTTTTTAAGGGGTCGTCGTTAAAAAGTGATAATATAGGCCATGTTGGGATTTATATAGGAGATAATCAAATGATTCACGCTTCGTCAGGAAAAAGACAAGTTATGATTTCAGACATAGATGAAAAATATTACAAACAAAGGTATGTTACTTCAAAGAGAATAATTGATTAAGGTTAAGATTCAATGCATTGAAGAAGGACCTTCTTCAGTGCGTTATTTTTATATATAATTATTAGAATCTTAAGAAAAAAAGAAAGCAGGTGGTTAAAAGGCTATAATTTAAAAGTGTTGTACTCAAAATTGTCTAAGAATTAACAAACAGAACTTATTCAGAAACTCAAGGAGGGGTATAAGGTGATTGCTTTATTTAAAATTTCACCAGTTTTACTATTAGCAGGTTGTATGATGTTGTCAGGTTTTGGATTTTGGGATTTAGACATCCTAGTAATAGCACCAATAGCTACTATTTATGCGGCTTTAGTGGCAGCTATAACAGAGAAGATTAGCTTTGGAGAAATAGTTGATACAGCAGTAGATAATGTTAAGGAAATGCAGTTGGTATTTTTTATACTTATGTTAGCTTATGCATTGGCAGAATCATTTATGTCAACTGGGGTAGGAGCAGCAATAATAAATATGGCTTTAAAATTAGGTTTAACTGCTAGAACAGTGGCAGGTATATCCTTTGTAGTATCGGCAGTATTATCAATAGCAACGGGTTCTTCATGGGGAACTTTTGCAGCAGCAGCACCAATATTTTTATGGTTAAGTCACATAGTAGACGGTAACGTAGTACTTACAGTTTCAGCAATAGCTGGAGGAGCGTGTTTTGGAGATAATATAGGACTTATATCAGATACAACTGTAGTAAGTTCGGGTATTCAAGGCGTTGAAGTTACAGACAGGATTAGGCACCAGGGTGTCTGGTCTGTATTGTGTTTAGTAATTGCAGCAATTTTATTTTTTGTAGCTGGATCAGTTATGGGTTTACCAACAGAGGTAGGTTCAGCAGCAGACGCAATAGACAATATACCAGCAGAAGTATGGGATGTGTTGGCTAGTGAGAGACCAGCAGCAGTAGACTTACTTAATCAAGTAAAAGAAGGAGTACCTTTCTACATGGTTATACCATTACTAGTAGTACTTGTAACG
>CAZRYA010000120.1:0-5820 GCA_964604235.1 uncultured Tissierellaceae bacterium
CAAAAAAGACAGATGAAAAAATATTAGTTTCTGCAAATAAATGTGCCATAAATAGCAAATTGACCTATAAGATAATGCAAAGCACCAAGGAAAATTATAAAAAGACTGGTGGGGTTTTAGGAATACACTTTACCCAAAGTTTTAAGCCAGGGGAAATAAAAGATTATAAAATAGCTCATGAAATTGGACAGAAGTGGGCAGATAAATTCTTAAAGGGATATGAATATATATTAGCGACCCATGTAGATAAAAATCATGTTCATAATCATATAGTAATAAATTCAGTTAGCTATGAGACAGGAAAAAAATATTTAAAAAATGATAAGGAATTAAAAAATATAAGAGACTTATCTGATGAAGTTTTAAGAGAATATGGACTATCAATAATAGAACCTAAGAAAGAAAATAGAAACAAATCCCATAAGGAATGGCAATCAATAAAAGACAATATATCCTGGAAGGATAAAATTAAAATAGATATAAATCAAACCATAGAAGAAGTAAAAGACTATAAGGAATTTATAGAAAAGATGCAGGAAAAAGACTATGAATTGAAATATGGAAATGTAAAATATAATTCCTTTAAACATAAGGAGATGGGGCGAGCCACCAGAGGAAAAACCATAGGTGATGATTATACTGAAGAAGCCATAAGGAGAAGAATAGAAGAATATCAAAAAGATAAAATAGCATATTCAGAAAAATATAGGGATAAGAAAGAGATAAAATTTGATGAAGAAAAACATTTTAATAAATCTTATTCCAATAAAGAAATTATAAAAGCAGATATAGATTTAAGTATTTATGAATCAAAGACCTATGAAGATTTTATTAGGAGAATGAAAGAAAAGGGCTATGAATTAAGATATGGAGATGTAAAATATAATTCCTTTAAGCATAAGGATATGGGAAGGGCTACCAGAGGAAGAAGTATAGGAAATGATTATACTGAAGATAGGATTATAAAAAGAATAGATAATTATAATTATGCTAAGGCTACAGTATCTAAGGATAATAGAATAGCCATAGAACCAAATTATAAAATTAAAAGATACTCAAACAATAAATATAAATACAGTCAAAGTATCCAATATAAATATAGGTCTAATACAGTTCAAAACTATAAATTTAATCAAGGTAAAGTTAATTTTAGAGATGATAAAATTAAAAAGCTTTTATTTAAATACAGTATAGAAAATATTGAAGATATTACAGAAAAACTAGATACAATAGACTTGGCCATGGAAAGAAAAAAGGAAGAACATAACTACAGGATAGAGCTAATAAAAGATTATAATAAAATATTTAATCTTTATCAGGAAGATAAAAGTAATGGCCTTGGATCTGCTAAGGATATAAATGAATTTAAAGATAAGTTACTGGAACAGAAAGAAATGGTAAACAAAAATAATGAAGAGTATAACAAATATAAAGAAATCAAAGAGGAATTATCTTATTTAGAATATGTCTATAGGGATAATATAAAAGAGCTTCAGAAAAACAAGTCTAAGGATCTAGAAAGATAGGGGGTAGTGCTAGATGAGTTTAACAGACCAGCAAAATCAAGAAATGGCTAGACTAGGTTTAAAGGTTTTAAAATTCCTTTATAACTTATTATTAGAACTAATGAAGAGGATAAATGAAAGACAGGCCAGAGAAAACTTCAATAGGTTAGCAAAGCTTCATCCAGAAAAGATTGATGTAGTAACAATAGACCCAGCACATAAGGATGAATTTATAATTAGGGCCAGTAGGGAGAAATTAAACTGCTATAAGATGGAATTGGATGAGGAATTTAACCAGGTAAATATATTCTTTTCAAAGGATGATACATCTAAGATGGGAGTAATTTTAAACAAATTAGGTAAGGAACCAATAAAAGAAGTCCTATCCAAAGAAGACTTTGAAAAGATAAAAACTGATAATGAGGCCATTAATTTACTAAAAAATGAAATTAGTAAGTATCCCTTCTTAAAGGATTTAAATATTGAGGATATAGATATAGATGAACTAATAAGGAATATAGAAGAAAATATAAAGAATGAAGCAGAAATAATAAATCTATCTGACGAAGAAATCAACAAAAATGAGGTATTTGAAAACAGTAAAAGTGACAGTTTTAAGGATATAATAGAAAATCTAAAAGGGGATAGTTTTCCAGAAATATTTGATAGAAGTATAAAAATACCAAAGGAATACTGGAATGATTTTAAGGTATTTGCTAATAAAAATAATATAAAATACACAGTCCTAGAAAACATTGATAATAAACATAAAATTGAGTTTTCAAGCAAGAATAGGGAAAATATTTTAGATTTTTTAAAGGAAAAAGAAATTGGAAGATTAGATAATAGTATAAAGGATTTAAAGTCTCAGATATTTGGAGATAGTAAGGGATTTAAGAAAACATTGGGTGAAATATTAAATATTATAAAACCAAAACTGCTGATAGAGCAGAAGAAACATGAGCAAAACAAACTTAGAAATAAGGACTTTGGAGTAAAGGAAAGGTAAAGGAGTAGGGGCTATGGAAGGTGTATTATTTGGAATAGGTATGTTTGTTATATCCTTTGTAGTTGGAACAATAGTAATGGTGATAAAGATTTTATTTAAATCAAGGGCCATATATCCAATAATGGTAATGATAGTATTCAGTTTATCAGATAAGGGGATTGATGCCGCATTATTTAATAGAAAACTATCCTACTTAAAGGATGCAGATCCAAAGATGTTACTTAAATTCATTGTGATTTTAGCTATATCCATGATACCTATGATAGTAAAAATAATTAAAACCCTAAGATTTGTTCCAGGCATTATAAAAGACTTTATAGATTCTATAGTTTATAAGTTTTCTAGTATTTATAAGAAGATATTCAAAAAGGAATAGGTACATTATTTTTAAATAATGTATTTATCATAAATAATTCATTTGGAAGGGGTGGGAAAATAGAAAGGGATAAAAGGATTTATGAGGAGAAAAAAAGACTTGAAGTCAAAGGGGGGATGCTAGGAGATTCTTTAGAAGAAAATATGGAAGAAAATATAGAGGAGCTTCTTGAGGAAGAATTAGGGCAGGTTGCTAGAATAGAAAAAAAGAAGCTTGAAGAAATTGAACAAGAGGCAATAAAGGAATCACAAACAAAAGAAAGGAAAGGAGTAAGACAGGATCAAAATATTGAAAGATAGGGGCGTGAATAATGAATGAAGACCTGAAAAGAAAAAATCGAAAAAGAGAAACAGCTATATTAATATTAGTCGGTTATCTAGTCTTATCCGTAATAGTTATTAGAATAGGAATAATTATTAATTCAGGATATAAAATATCGGCTGAAATCATTGATATAGCAATCAAATCTATTATTAAAAGACCTTTTATTTTTCCACGAAAATTAAAGGATCTTAATTTTTTTTACTTTTTTTCGGTTGGATATGGGATTTTTGCCCTAAATATCCTATCAAAAAATGAAAAATATATGGATGGAAGAGAATATGGAACTGCAGAATGGGCAGGAAAAAAGGACATAGAAAAGTTTAAGGATAAGAAAAATCCTGATAATAATATTATACTTTCTAAATCAGAGGAGTTCTCCATAGATGCTAGAAAGATTAAAAGAAACTTAAATATATTAACCATTGGTGGTTCTGGAACGGGTAAAACAAGATTCTTTGTAAAGCCTAATATAATGCAAATGCACTCTTCCTATGTAATAACAGACCCTAAGGGAGAAATCCTCAGGGATACAGGTAAAATGCTGGCAGACAACGGATATGAGATTAAGGTATTTGATTTATATAATATGAAAGACTCTCATAAATATAATCCGTTTTACTATTTAAAAAATGAGACAGATATTTTGAAAATGATAAATAATCTTATAAAAAATACTAATCCTTCAGGTTCAACTGGAGGTGGAGATCCATTTTGGGAAAAGTCAGAAACAGCACTTTTACAGAGCCTAGTATCTTTCATATGGAAATACATAGATGAGGAAGAACAGAGTATTTCAACAGTACTAAGGCTAATGGAAAAGATTGAAATTAAGGAAGATGATGAAAATTACCAATCTGAAATGGATATGATTATGGATCATTATAATGAAATAGACCCTAACAACTTTTCCTACCAACAATGGCTAATATTTAAGCAAGCAGGGGGAAAGACAGCGAAATCCATTGTAATATCAGCAGGGGTAAGGCTTTCAGTATTTAATATTAAAGATTTAAGGGATATAACATCAAAAGATGAAATGGAACTTGGAGAAATAGGAAATAAGAAGACTGCATTATTTATATTAATATCAGATAGTGATTCAACTTATAATTTTTTAGTATCCATGCTATACCAACAACTTTTTGATGTTTTATATTTTGAGGCAGACTTTAAAAACAATGGAAGTTTAAAGTATCCTGTTAGATGTATAATAGATGAATTTGCAAATATAGGACAAATACCAGAGTTTGAAAAGAAGTTATCCACCATGAGAAGTAGGGGGATTTCAGCAAATATAATAATTCAAAATACTGCACAACTAGAGGCCCTATACAAGGATCATTGGAAAACCATAATAGGCAACTGCGACACACTTTTATATTTGGGTGGGATAGAACAATCATCCCATGAATATATGAGTAAATTGTTAGGAAAAGCCACCATAGATAGTAAAACTAGAGGGATAAGTAGGGGAAAATCAGGTTCTTCAAGCCAGAACTTTCAAAGGATGGGAAGGGAACTATTGACCCCTGATGAAGTAGCCAAGATGGATAATGAAAACTGCATAGTGATTTTCAGAGGATTAAAACCATTTTTCTCGAAAAAATATAAGTTAGAAAATCATAAAAGGTACAAGCTATTATTTGAAGGTAACAATCAAGGCCAAATATTTGATTTTACTAAGTATAAAGAAGAAAAGTCCAAGAATAAGGTAAATAAAAATAGTTTAGAAGAAATAGTTGAGAAGGATAAAAAGGAAGCCTTAAAAGAAGAAATAATCAGAAAGGAGGAAATGATAAAGGAATTAGAAGATGATAATGAAGCTATTTCAAGGATGTTTGAAGAAACAGAACTAAATTCAATTTAAAGGAGAAGAGGATAATGATAAAGAACCTAAAAAAAGTAGATAAAAGGAATTTTCAAAGATTTTTATTAACTGGAATGATAATGATTTTAATACTATTACCACAGTTTACTTTTGCAGCCCCAGTAGATACTAGCAAGGTAGATACAATAATCAATGATGTAGTAGTACCTTGGGTTCAAAAGATAGGCTTTCTTATAGCTTTCATAGGTGGAATAATGTTTGCACTAGGTTGGAGAAATGATGATGCAGATAGTAAGGCTAGGGGATTACAGACATTGGTTTCAGGTTTCATGGTAGCTGCAGTAGCATTAAGTTATAACCTTTTTATAAATTAAAACATTCAATAAAGTAATTTACATAGTGGACTAGTCCACTATGTAAATTATATGGGGGGTGAGATGATGGATTTATTAAAATCAATTTTGGAGTGGGCATTTGATAATAATTATGTAAATATCTTTAATAATGTAACTGGTAGTATTAGCACCTATAGTTCACTTGTTTCAAATGTATCATCACTTCTAATACCAATAGGAATTTCCTTAGTCGTATTATTTTGGATGGTGGAATTTTTAAACAGATCTATCAGATTTCAAGAGTCTAACTTTGGCTGGGAGCATATTACAATGCTAACTGTAAAGCTAGTAATTGCAAAGTATATAGTCCAAGCCTCCAGTTCAATATTGGACTTGTTTTCAACCATAGCCAATGAGATAGCAAAAACAATCAGTGTAGGTGC
>CAZRYA010000121.1:0-5809 GCA_964604235.1 uncultured Tissierellaceae bacterium
AGGGTTGGTAATATGTTACCATCAGTTTTAATACCAGTTTTGTACTTTTTAATTTTAAAATAATATGGAGATAGCAAAAGAAATGTGATTCTAACAAATGTTAGGCTCAGATTTCTTTTTTTATACACAAAACTTGACCAAGGGTCAGTTTTATGTTATTATAGCTTTAGTAAAAATGACCAGCGGTCAGAAAAAGGAGGGTGAAATATGTTGTCTAAGGTTGAAAAAAACAAAAGAGCCAAGGAAGAATCATTGTACGAAGCTGCCTATCAGCTTTTTGTAACCAAGGGAATAAATGAAACTGCCATATCAGATATTGTGAAAAAAGCAGGTGTAGGTAAGGGAACATTTTATCTTTACTTTAAGGATAAGTATGATATTTTAGATAAAATTATTTTAGATAAGTCAGCTTTGGTTTTAAGTGAGGCTATTAGAGAAACAAGTGAAAGGATTTACCAAGATCCAGTTGATGAAGTAATATTTTTTGTAGACTATATAATTGAATATTTAAAAGAAAATAAATTGCTTTTAAAGTTGATGTACAAAAATTTATCATGGGGGGTTTTTAAGAAGGCCTACGAAGACTATGATGAAATATATTCTATAACCAATATGTTTGAAAGAGTTTATCTTGGAAGTAATATAGCAGTTGAAGAAATTAGAAGAAGGCTCTTTATGATTATAGAACTGACAGGTTCAGTAACCTACAGCTGTATAGTTTTAAAAGAGCCAGATGATATAGACAAGATGAAAGCAAGTCTATTTAGTATGATTAGAAGGATGATATAGGAGTGATTAAATGAATAAGTTGGGAAATTTTGTAGCAAGGCATAAGTTAATGGTACTTATAGTTGCTACTTTGCTTTTAATTCCATCCCTGTATGGAAAGGCAATGACTAAAATAAACTATGACATATTAACTTATCTTCCCAAAGACCTAGAGTCAGTTATGGGGCAGGAAGTCCTAAATGAAGTTTTTAGTAGTTCGGGTAGTGGAATGATAATTATTGAAAATATGTCCAATAGGGAGATAGTAAAATTAAAAGAAGAAATTATGGAAGTGGATGGAGTAGATAAGGTTACTTGGATAGATGACATTGTGGATATTTCCGTTCCAAAGGAAATAATGCCAGAAGACCTACAAGGCTTGTTTTATGGAAAGAATTCTACATTGATGTTTTTATCTTATGAAGAAGACTCTTCTTCACCAAGGACCCAAGAAGCCATAGATGGTATTAGGAGCCTTATGGATGATAGGGTTTACTTAAGTGGCATGTCAGCAGTTCTAAAAGATACAAGGGATTTAGCAGGAGGTCAAACGAAAACCTATATACTACTGGCAGTTTCTCTTGCAACCCTAGTCCTATTATTGACTTTGGAATCTACAGTGATTCCATTTATTATATTGATAAGTATTGGCTATGCTGTTTTATATAATGCGGGAACAAATATTTTCTTAGGGGAAATTTCCTATATAACTCAGTCTTTGGCAGCAGTTCTTCAGTTAGGAGTAACTTTAGACTATTCAATATTTTTACTCCACAGGTATGAGGAAGAACTTAGGGATACTAAAAATAATGAAGAGGCAATGGCCCATGCCATAGGAAAGACCGCTTCTGCCATAGTAGGAAGTTCTCTTACTACTATAGCAGGATTTTTAGCAATAGCAGTTATGGAGCTTGCCATAGGTAAAGATATAGGCTTAGTTATGGCAAAAGGTGTAGTTTTAGGTGTTATATCAGTGCTGACTATACTGCCATCCTTGATTTTAGTATTTGATAAATTGATTCATAGGTTTAAGCATAAGACAATATTACCTGAATTTAACCACTTATCCAAGTTTGTAACTAGCCACTACAAGGCCTTTATAATCCTAGGACTAGTTTTACTTATTCCAGCCTATGTAGGAGATAAGAATAACAGGATTTATTACAATATGGACGAATCCTTGCCTGACGATATGGAGTCTATTGTAGCCTTAAGGAAATTAAAGGATGACTATAACATGATGACAACCCATATGGTTATTTTATCAGAAGATACAAGTGACTATAAGATAGGAAAGATGATTGAAGAAATAGAGGCCTTACCAGGAATTGAGAAGGCTATATCCTATCAAAAGTTAGTGGGACCTAGGATACCAGAATCATTTTTACCTGCTAGTATTGCTTCTAAATTCCACCAAGGAGACTATAAGCAAATAATAGTAAATTCAACCTATAAATCAGCAACAGAAGAGCAAAACACTCAAATAGATAGGATGAATAGGATTGTAAAAAAATATGATGAAAGTGGAATGATAACAGGAGAAGGGGCCCTTACTAAGGACTTAATTACTATAGCAGACACAGATTTTAAAAGGGTTAATACTATTTCAAACCTAGCGGTTTTTATAATAATAATGTTGGTCTTTAAGTCTGTAAGTATACCAGTTGTCCTTGTCCTAATAATACAATTGGCCATCTTGATCAATATGAGTATTCCCTACTATACAGGAAAATCTATACCTTTTATTTCGTCAATAGTAATCGGATCAATTCAATTGGGAGCAACAGTAGACTATGCAATTTTAATGACTACAAGATTTAGGGAAGAAATAAATAATGGGGTAGAAAAATTTAGGGCTATGGAAATAACTATAAAAGAATCGGCAAAATCAATAATAACCAGTGGATTTGCATTTTTTGCATCAACTATTGGAGTTTCAATTGTTTCAGATATAGAAATAACTAAGAGTTTAAGTGGGATGATAGCTAAGGGTGCATTAATAAGTACAATAGTAATATTGTTTATACTACCGGGAATCCTATTAGCATCTGAAAAAATAATAAGTATGACTTCAAAGGATTGGAAAAAATCATCTAAGGAGTCAGTTGAAGGGAGAAAATTATCATATGAAAATAAATAATAAGTCTAAAAGAATAATAAGTACAACAATGGCATTGGTAATACTAGGGTCCAATGGAGCCTTTGCTAAATCAGAAATAAGAAAAGAAGAGACAGTTTATGTGAATTTAGATCCTAATGGAAATATAGTAAGTAACATTTCCAGCATTTGGATTAACAGCGAGGAGGACCTAGTAAATATAGAAGATATATCAAGTTTAAAAAATATAGAAAATATAAAAGGTGATGAAAAACCAGAAGAAAAAGATGGTAGGTTAATCTGGAATGTAGCAGGCAAGGACCTTTACTATCAGGGGGAATCAGAAGGAGGACTTCCAGTAGACATAAGGATTAAATACTTCTTAGATGGAAAAGAAGTTAAGCCTGAAGAAATTCAAGGACAAAGTGGTAAGTTTAGGTTGGAAATATTACTTGAAAATAAAGAAGATGTAAGAGTAAATATTAAAGGAAGAGAAGAAGTTATCTACACCCCTTACTTGTTAGGAACAGTTGTAGACCTTCCAAATGAAAGTTTTAAAAACATAAGAAACAATAGTGGTAAAGTTCTTTCAGATGGAAATAATGAGATAATAACCTTCCTTTCCATACCAGGACTAGAAGAAAGTTTAGATATGAAATTTGAAAATATAGATATGACAAATAGGCTAATAGTAGAAGCAGATGTGGAAAATTTCTATATGAAGCCAATAGTTTTTACTATGACACCAGAAATTCCAGAAATAAAAGAGTTGGATAAGGCCAAAGACTTAGAAGAGTTAACCCAAGGTTTGGAAAAAATAACAGATGCATCCCTACAATTAACAGATGCAACAGACCTAGTAGTAGAGGGACAAGAAGCACTGGATACAGGTATAGGAGAATTTTTAGAAGGACTCCATGTCTTAGATTTGGGAACTGGTAAGTTATTAGATGGAAGTAGGGCTTTAGAAGATGGGCTTAAAGAGACACATAAGGGAGCGGAAGAGCTAAAGGCTGGGTCCAAGGGGCTAACAGATGGGGCTAAGGAATTGGGCCAAGGCTATAGGGCACTAGGAGAGGGGGCTATTGAGTTTTCTGAGAAAAGCCTTGAGTTTTCACAAGGAGCCTTGGAAGTTTCCAAGGGCGTGGCTAGTATTCCAGAGAATACTAGTAAGATGTCAGCAGGTATGGATGGAATAATTCAGGGAACTGAAAGAGTAAGGCAAGGGCAAAAAAACCTAAGTTTAGGTATTGATTCAAGTATTGAAGGAATAAATAAACTTTTAGCAGGTACACAAAGAGAAGCTAAGGGGATTTCAGCTTTGATAAAGTCTATGGAGGTCCTAGAAGGAGGAGCTGGGATGGTAGGAAAACTTCCTGGAGGAGAAGAACTAGGAGACAAGCTGACTTCAGGCATTAGAGACCATAAGGAAGGATTAGTTGAACTTAATAATTCTAAGTCTGAGATGATTAGGGGACTGGAGGATTTGGAAAAGGCTTTAGAAAGTATCAAGATGGGAAATGAAGAGCTAACTAAGGGCTTAGATGAAGTGAATAGTGGTCAAGTAGAGGTAAAGGCTGGACTTGATACTTTGGCAGCAGGAACAGGACAATTAAAAGATGCCTCATCAAAATTATTAGAAGGAAGTAATGGATTAAATCAAGGGGCTGAGTTAATCCAGGATAGGTCTAAAAAATTAAGCCAAGGATCAGAAGATTTTGCTAAGGGTGGAGAATCACTTGAAGTAGGCATAGATAAACTTTCTGGAGGCCTATTAGAATTATCTAAGGGAAGTGGAGGAATAAGCCAGGCTATAATGGAATTAAACCAAGGTGCAAGTAAATTGTCCCAAGCTGGAGGCCAACTTAAGGATGGAAGTGGTCACTTATTAAGTGGAGTTCATGAATTAAATGATGGTATGCATAAATTTAATGATGAGGGAATATCTAAAATAGCTGAGGCAGAGGATATGGCAGATTTAGATATTAATAAAATATTAGATAGGAAAGATGCCCTTATAGACTTATCAAAAAGTAAAGCTTCTTACTCAGGGGTTTCAGAAGATATGACTTCAAGTGTAAAATATATTATCAAAACCCAAGGGCTGGATAAAGAAAAATTGCAGATAGAATTTGAAGATGTCCAAGTTGAAGAAGAGGCTGGATTTAGAACATGGGTTAAAAATTTATTAAATAAAGTAGAATAAAAAGACTTGATTTTTTAAAAGATATGGCTTATAATAAAAACAGAGTTTAGCACTCAATGAATAAGAGTGCTAACAAAAAGGAAATATTATTATTGGGAGGTATTGATTATGAAATTAAGACCATTAGGAGACAGATTAGTTATTAAGGAAGTTGAGTTAGAGGAAACTACTACATCAGGTATAGTTTTACCTAGTAGTGCCAAAGACCAACCTAAAGTAGCAGAAGTTATAGCAATTGGAGCAGACATTCTAGAGGATGACAAGAAAAAGTCTCAAGTAAAAGTGGGAGACAGAGTAATTTACTCCGAATATGCAGGAACTACAGTTAAGATGAATAAGGAAGAATTAATAGTGCTAAAGTTAAGTGATATTTTAGCAGTAGTAGAATAATATAGAGATTATTTAGAAGAATAATATATTTAAGGAGTGGATAGGTATGGCTAAAGATATTTTATTTAGAGAAGATATACGTCGTTCAATGGAGACAGGAATTAACAAATTGGCAGATACAGTTAAAGTTACATTGGGACCTAAGGGAAGAAATGTAGTTTTAGATAAGTCATTTGGAGCACCACTTATTACTAATGATGGTGTTACTATAGCAAGAGAAATAGAATTAGAAGATAGATTTGAAAATATGGGTGCTCAATTAGTAAAAGAAGTTGCTACTAAAACCAATGATGTTGCAGGAGATGGTACTACAACAGCTACTCTTCTAGCACAAGCTATAATTAGAG
>CAZRYA010000122.1:0-5798 GCA_964604235.1 uncultured Tissierellaceae bacterium
GGGATAAGTGCATTTTTTATTTAAAAATAGATATAAAAAAATGCTGGAAGGAATTCCCCCCCCCAACATTAATTATAGAACCTAAATTTAGTGTTTTTTTATTATTAGTCTTGACCTTACCCTAAGGGGAAGATATAGAATGTAGATATACCAAAATTTTGAAGGTAAATTATGTTAATAATTGGAGAATTCTCAAAGATAAGTATTGTAAGTACAAAAACTCTAAGGTATTATGATGAAATTGTTCTCTTAAAGCCCTTTGAAATTAATCAAGATAATGGCTATCGCTACTATGAGCTATCTCAATTAGAGGAAATTTTAATGATTAAAAAACTTAAGCTATATAGATTTTCCCTAGATGAGATACAGGATATTATGAATAATTTAAGGGACCATGATTATCTTTTGACAAAGCTTAATAAGAAGAAAAATGAAGTGGATCTGGAAGTAGAAAATTTATACAGGTTAACTGATAAGATTAAGGAAGATATTCTAAGTCTAGAAAGGGGAATTAATATAATGGAATATAATAAAGAAATAAAAGTTGAAATAATAAATATGCCGTCTCAAAGTATTGTATCAATAAGGAGGAAGATTGCCATTGAAGAATTTCCTATCCTAATAGGTCAAGTTTATAACTTGCTTATGGAAAAAGGTCTTACGCCAATAGGAGGTCCAATGTCCATATATAATGATGAAGAGTTTAAACCAGTGGACTATGACGTAGAAGTTGCTATACCAGTAAAGGAAAAACAAGGTTCTACTAGAATATTAGACAAAAGAAGACGAGAATATAACTGAAGTATATTTTCCGGTTTTTAAATAAAAATAATAAGGCAGACCCTAGGGTCTGCCTTATTATTTTTATTTTTAACTTACTTTGAAATCGTTTTAATTATATCTTCTAAACTAGAGCCCTTAATTATATCAAATTTACCAGATTTTAGTTTAGTAGATAGGCCCATATTTTCAGATGCAGTTGTAAACTCAGAAGAGCTGGCAACCAGTCCATGTTCAACGAGGATTTCTCCAATTTTTTGTGAAGGTGATCCAGATGGAATATTAACAGATATTATTCCAGTTTGGTTAGAACTTTGGACTTTACTTGAATCTGTTTTAGGATTTTCTGTTCCAAGGCTTTCTGTCTTATTAGGAAGCTCTGGCTTCTTGTCAGTAGTAGCTATTTTCGTATCTTCTTTTTTAGGCTCATTAGGTACTTCTAGGTTTCCAGTGGTTTCTTTTTCATTTTGACCTAGAGGAACTTCAACCTGTACTATATCGTCACCTGAACTTTCATCAATATTTTCTTCTACAATAAGGGCAGGTTGGTCACCTATAACCTTATCAGCAAACAAAATATCAAGTCTCCATCCAATGACAAAAACTACAAGTCCAATAATACCTAACATTATTATGTAGTCCATTGAATCATATAGAAGATCCTTTAAAAATTCTGACACTTTTTTCATAATTTCACCTCTTTAGACACATTTAAAGATTATCTTTTCACAGATATTAATGTATAATGTATATTATATCATATATGTTAAAAGAAAAGGTGAAATTATGAGAGAAATAATTGTAGATAAGAATGAAAAAGACCAGAGATTAGATAGGTTTTTAAAAAAATATTTAAATAAAGCTCCAAATAGTTTTATTTATAAAATGCTTAGAAAGAAAAATATAAAGGTAAATGACAACAAGGCTACTCCTGAAACTATCATAGTAGAAGGAGATGTGATAAAATTATTCTTGTCAGAAGAAACTATTGAAAAATTTATTGATACTAAGCCTGTAAGGAGGTCAAGATTAGATTTAGATATAGTCTATGAAGATGATAATATTATAATTATAAATAAGGAAGATGGAATCTTATCCCATGGTACAGGGGCAGATTTTGAGCAGAATATTGTAGATAGTCTAATAACCTATTTAATAGATAGTGGGGAATATGTTCCAAGGATAGAAAAAACTTTTACACCATCTATTTGCAATAGGCTAGATAGAAATACTTCAGGCTTAATAATAGGTGGAAAGACTTTTGAAGGCTTACAAAATATAAATGAGAGCATGAGAAATAATGGAATAAGAAGGTTTTATAGGACAATAGTTCAAGGAAGGATAGATAGGCCTATGGAACTAAAAGGCTATATGTCTAAAGATGAGGAGAGAAATAAGGTAAAAATATTTGACTATGAAGATGAGGATTTAAAAGAGGTAATAACTAGGGTTATACCTATTAAATATAAGGATGGATATAGCCTTCTAGAAGTAGAATTAATTACAGGTAGAACCCATCAAATTAGGGCTCATTTAAGCCATTATGGATACCCTGTAATTGGAGATAGAAAATATGGAAATAAAGAAGTAAATGCTATGTTTAAAGAAAAATTTAATTTAGAAAATCAATTTTTACATAGCTATAAAGTTGAAATAGTAGAGGTTAAAACTTTAGATGAATTAAATGGAAAAGTTTTCTATGGAGACTTGAAGGGAAAGATGAAAGAAATAGAAGAATACTTATTTAACTAGAGGTGATGACGTGGAAATAAAAGTATATCATAAGGGATTAGAGTATAGGATGGAAGAAGGACAAAATCTACAAGATCTAGCTAAGTTAATATACGGAGTTAATTATAAAAAGTATTTAGGTTGTAGGATTAATAATAGGATTTACAACTTAGATAAAAAACTAGAAGGCCATATGGACATAGACTTTATTGACATAAGTAATAAGGATGGATACAGGATATATACTAGAACTATTTCTGCTGTGTTCATTAAGGCTTGTAGGGAGCTTTATCCAGATAGGATTGTAAGAATTGAACATTTTTTAGGTAAGGGTCTTTATGGTGAATTTGAAAGTGGAGTTGGAATAGACTTTGATGAAATAAAAGCCATAGAAGCAGAAATGAATAGGATAATAGAAGCTGATATAACAATTGAAAGGAAAAAAGTAAGTATAGAAGAGTCTATAGAGATTTTTAAAGGTGAAAATTATATGGATAAGGTAAGATTATTCGAGACCTTAGATAGAGAAAAGACTGATATATACAGGATAGGGAATCATATATATAGTTTTCATGGCTATCTTGGACCAAGCACAGGTTATGCTGATAAGTTTAAACTTAAGTACTATTATCCAGGATGTATTATATTATTTCCTACAATGGATTCCCCAGAAGCGATACCGGAGTTTAAAGAACAAAAAAAATTAGCCAAAGTTTTTAAAGAGGCCAATAAATGGTTAGATATCTTAGACTTAGCCTATGTGGGCTCACTAAATGAAAAGATAATAAATGGCAATATAGTAGATGTTATAAGGATAGCAGAAGCCCTACAGGAAAAAAATATTGCAAACATAGCAGATGAAATCTGTAAAGATGAGAATGTAAATATTATATTAATAGCTGGACCATCTTCTTCAGGTAAGACTACTTTTGCAGAAAGGCTAGTGGTTCAATTAAAGGTAAATGGTAAAAGACCAGTTGCCATATCAGCAGATGACTACTTTGTGAATAGGGAAGACACACCTCTTAATCCAGATGGGAGTCCAGATTTTGAAGCAGTAGAAGCAATAGACCTAGATCTTTTAAATAAGGATTTAGTTCAGTTATTAGAAGGAAAAGAAATAGAACTACCTAAATTTGACTTTGTAGGAGGTAAGAGAAAGCCTTCAGGTAAGTTTATAAGGGTTGACAAGGACCATCCTATAATAGTAGAAGGAATTCATGGACTTAACCCTAAGCTGACTAGAGAAATTCCAGATAAGAATAAATATAAAATATATATATCGGCTTTAACCCAGTTAAGTATAGATGCCCATAATAGGATACCAACAACTGATACTAGGTTGATTAGAAGGATTATAAGGGACAATAAGTATAGGGGAAATGATGCTATAAGGAGTTTTGATTTATGGGGAGGAGTTAGGAAGGGAGAAGAAAAACATATTTTTCCTTTCCAAGAGGAAGCAGATATAATGTTTGACTCAGCCTTAGTCTATGAACTGGCAATATTAAAAAAACATATAGAACCTTTATTGCGAGAAGTTGATAGTTCTAGTGAACACTATGGAGAGGCTAGAAAATTATTAAAATTCTTGGAGTACTTCAAAGACATTGAAGATGAAAGTATAGTTCCACCTAACTCAATAATAAGAGAATTTATAGGAGGATCAGACAAAAATATACATTAGGAGGTATGTATGGAAAATATAATCCTTGAGATCATAAAAAATAGTAGAAATATGTATAAATATGGAAAGGTAGCAGATTATATACCAGCACTTGCCCAAGCTAATCCACAAGACTTAGGTCTATCTATTAAGCTTGAAAATGGAGGTAGATATAATTTTGGAGATGCTGATAAGAAGTTTACCATCCAAAGTATTTCAAAAATATTTACCTTGCTATTAGCATTGGAAGACAGGGGAGAAGACTATGTATTTAGCAGAGTAGGATATGAGGGAAGCTCTGATGAATTTAATAGGTTTTATAAATTTGAAAGTCCAGAGAGTACAATTCCAACCAATCCAATGATGAACTTAGGTGCAATTCAAACCACATCTTTAATCAAGGGGCTAGGAGACGAAAAGTTCCAGAGGATATTGGAGTTTTTTAGGTTGATATCTAAAAATCCTAAATTAGACTATAGTAGAGAGGTTTATATGTCAGAAAGTCAAACGGGAAATAGGAATAGGGCTATGGCCTATTTATTAAAGTCCAAGGGACTTTTGGAAGGTCAGGTAGAAGATGTTCTGGATACTTACTTTAAGCAATGCTCTATTGAGGTTACAACTGAGGACTTGTCCAATATGGGGGATTTTTTAAATAAAAACAGGCTAAGTGCCAATAAAGAATTAATAAGTGATAAAAGACATATAAAGATAATCCTATCTATTATGAATAACTCAGGCATGTATAATTTTAGTGGTGAATATGGGGCCAAGGTTGGAATTCCTGCAAAGAGTGGGGTAGGTGGTGGAATTTTGGCAGTGAGTCCAAGAAAAATGGCTATAGGTGTCTATAGCCCATCTTTAGATGAAAGAGGAAATTCAATAGTTGGATATAATATCTTAAAAAATCTTTCTGAGGTATTTGACCTTAGTATATTTTAACCTGCCAATTGGCAGGTTATTTTGTAGGAGGAATTATGAAAAGAATTTTAATATTAATAATTATGACTATTTTTTTAATGGCCTGTCAAAGTAAACAAGTAGAAAAAGAATTAGTAGGATTAGAAAAACCAGGTTTAGAAGAGGATAGGTTGGAAGTAGACCCTATAGAAGAAAAAATCAAGTCTATGACCCTAGATGAAAAATTAGGCCAGTTGATCATAGCTGGTTTTCAGGCCAATGAATACAATGAAGAATTAGACTATTTAATTAAAGACTTAAAGTTAGGGGGGCTTATATTTTTTAATAGGAATATAGGAAGTGGTTTGGAGACTCAAAATTTAATTAAGACCATAGTAGAAAATCAAGATATTAGATTGTTTTTAAGTATAGACGAAGAAGGAGGCTTGGTGTCAAGATTACCTTCAGATATGGTAAAGATGCCAAAAGCAAGTGAGATAGGCCATATTAATAATGGAGACCTATCTTATGAAATAGGTAAAACTATAGGACTAAACCTAAGGGGGCTAGGATTCAATATGGATTTTGCTCCAGTTTTAGACATTAATTCAAATCCTAAAAATCCAGTAATAGGGACTAGGGCCTTTGGAAGCAATCCAGAGAGTGTAATAGATATGGCCATTCCCTATATGAAAGGTATACAGGAGGAAGGAGTACTAGC
>CAZRYA010000123.1:0-5695 GCA_964604235.1 uncultured Tissierellaceae bacterium
TATAAAAAACAGTAGGGATTAATCTACTGTTTAATATCTTTCATTTATATATTCATCTATTAAAGAAACTCTTTTATCCTCAATAAAGACCCCTTCAACCTTTAATATTTCTAGTAACTCCAAACTTTTCGAATGAAATATAGCTTCATCATAATTTAACAATACTATTTCATATAGTTTATCCTGTAAAAATTTAGATTCTACTTCTATAAAATAAGCTTCTACATTAGCAAATTTTAAATATTCTAATAGTTGCAGTGTAGCTTTGTCTTTTTCATTATAATATTGAGTAGCCATATTTTTATATTCCAAATGGTACCTTCTATGTAGCTTAGATCTTCTAACATCTTTGGCAAGCATATTATAGTACTTAGCTAGAACATTATAATATTGATAATTATACATCCCCTCTTCATAACTATTGATACTTAAAAAGGGCTTTACATTCATATTTTGTACAATATCAAAATTATATTCTAAAAACTCCCTCTTTGAAATATCTCCATTTGCATATTGGATAATTAATGAACTTCTGTTGTCAAAAAAACTTTGAAACCTACCTTCTCTTTCTTGAAATATCAATTATAACACCTTTCTAATATTAATTTGAATATATTATACCATAAATCCTATTTTTTTTCCTTTAATAGTTTAATCTCATCATCAGTTAATTCCCTATATTCTCCCAGTTCCAAAGTTTCATCTAGGTGAAGCCCTCCCATGGACACTCTTTTTAAATATACAACCTCCATACCTATAGCTTGAAACATTCTTTTCACCTGATGGAATTTCCCTTCTTTTATAGATAATTCTATTTTAGAAAAGGCATTAGATTCTAATATCTTTAGCTCTGCAGGCATAGTTTTATATCCATCATCTAATAGAATGCCTTGATTAAATATATCTATATGTTTTTCCTCTACAAAACCATCTATTTCTGCATAATAAGTTTTGTATATTCCCTTTTTAGGTGACAATATCTCATGGGCTAACTGTCCATCATTAGTTAAAATCAACAATCCTTCCGTATCCTTATCCAACCGTCCTGCCGGGAAAGGTTCAAATATTAAATATTCATAGTCTAGACTATCTATAACCGTTGGAGTAGTAGGATCATCTGTAGAAGAAACCAAGCCTTGAGGTTTGTTCATCATTAAATAAATAAACTCTCTGTACTGGACTAACTCTCCATCTATTACTATCTCATCTTCATAAGGGTCTACTTTAACATCGTTTTTCTTTACTACCTGTCCATTTACACTTATTATTCCATCTTTAACATATTTCTTAATATCCTTCCTACTCCCATAACCCATATTAGAAATAACCTTGTCTAATCTTTCTAACTTTCCCATAACTTCCTCCTACAAAAACTTTTTTATTCCTTTTCCACCTAAATAGTTGTACTTCTTACCCTGGTAAGTTTGTCTTTCTTCCATAATAGATATAATATCATCCCTAATCTTCCACCAAGATTCATTCCAATTTACAAAAAGAGAATTTTCCTCTGGTGCCCTGCCAATAAGTCTTTGAATCACTATATCAGGATCGAGATACTCTAAGAAAGTTATAACCCTTTCAACATACTCATCCCTAGTTATCATGGTAATTTCTCCCTTTTTATACATATTACCAAGTAGCGTTCCATCTACTATATAAAGGCCATGCAATTTTATCTCATCCACTCTTAAAGCAGAAACCATCTTAGCATTTTCTATTACATCTTCCATATCATCCCAAGGTAAATTTAAAATTAAATGGGTACAATTTCTTATCTTATGGCTATTAAGTCCATTTACAGCTTCAACATATTCTGCCAAACTATGCCCCCTATTTATTTTTTTTAAAGACTTATAATTTACCGTTTGAAGACCTAATTCCACAATTACTTCTATATTGTATTCTCTTTTTACCTCATCTATTATTTTATAATGACTTTCACCTATACAGTCTGGCCTAGTGGATATGGCAACACCTATAATATCTTCATCTATTATAGATTCCAAAATCATATCCTTAAATTGACTTATGGGTAAATAGGTATTAGTAAAATTTTGAAAATAGGCTATGAATTTTTTCGCCTTATACCTAGACCCTATATAGTCTTTGTTTTTCTTTACCTGGCTAGCAATTGAATTTTCATTGGACAAGTTTTCAAAGGATCCTCCCTCTTCTCCACAAAAAATACAACCTCCTCTTCCCAAAGTCCCATCTCTATTTGGACAAGTCAGAGGTAGATTAATTGGTAACTTGTATACTTTCTCTCCATATCTATCCTTTAGATAGTCTGAATAGACATTATAAACTTCTATCTTCTTATCCACTTATAAAACTCTCCTTAAAATATCTGATACTCCTGAATTATTATTATCTTTTTCACTAACACAATCTGCAACCTCTAAAACTGAAGGTCTTCCATTTTTCATAGCTATACCCATCTTACTATATTTTATCATCTCTATGTCATTATTGTCATCACCTATAGACAAGATATATTTGGGGTCTATAGATTTTATCCTTGCGTATTCAACTAAACCTGTCCACTTATTACCTACCGGGTTCATTATCTCTAAAAGTCCTTCAGCTATTAAAATATTTTCTATTAAATGGGTCCTATAGCTTCCCTTTAAGTTAACATTTACTCTTTCCTCAAAGTAATTTAAGTCTTTTTTCCTACCTAGAAATACAACTGAAAGTACTTTGAAACTTGGGTCTAAAAAAGATTCTACAGTTTTTATCCTGGCCTCTCCCCTAAAGTAGTTATGATATTTTTCATCTTCTGTATGACTATCTATTATAATGTCATAATCACCATCATAATTATCTATATGGACCACAGGGTGCATATTTAATCCTAGAGCTAGTTGGATCACTTTTTCATAGTCTCCATAGTCCATATAGGATCCGTGAAGTAATTGGCCTGTTCTAGCTTGCCTAATCACATTTCCATTGCTACTTATTATATCTATATCTTCTGATATTAGTCTTCCATAATCAACTGCTGAAAAATGTCTTCTTCCAGTGGCAAGTACAATACTATAGCCTTTAGATTCTAATTCTTGTAAATATTTAATATCTTCACTCGATATTTCTTTACTATCATTTAATAGGGTTCCATCTAAGTCTAAAGCTATTAATTTATACAAAAATATTCCTCCTAATAAAAAGTACCTTACTATTTCTAGTAAAGTACTTTTTTTTATTCTTCGTCTTCTTCAACTAATGAATTGAAAACTTCTACTACTGCATCAAATTCAGCTTCATCTTCAATAGCCTGTAATTCAAATTCTTCATTTTCAAACTCTACATACTTATATAATAATACTTCTTCTTCATCTACTGGAAGTAATGCTATATATTCAGCATCTGCAACATCAAATATTCCAAGCACATGGCACTCTAATTCTGTATCATCATCTAATGTTAAATACATTAGTTCTTCTTCGTGATCGTGGTTGTGGTCATGATCGTGGTTGCATCCACAAGAACCGCCACAACATCCTTTTTCTTCTTTATCCATAATTCTGATTCTCCTTTTTTATAAGATATTAATATAATATACCATTTTCTCAAATAAGTACATAGGTTTTTAAATAGAATAAGTAAGTAGACAATCCTACTTACTTAAATCTATATGACAATAACCATTTGGATTCTTTTTTAAATAGTCTTGATGGTAGTCTTCAGCTGGATAATAATTTTTAAGCCTTAGAACTTCAGTGACTATTGGCCTAGTGTAATTAGCTTCTATTGACCTAATATAGGCTTTTATTTCCTCTTCTTCATTACCTAAATAATAAATTCCTGTCCTATACTGAGTTCCAAGATCTGGTCCCTGCCTATTTAACATAGTTGGATCTATTATATGAAAAAACACTTTTAAAATCCCATCTAAGTCTATAAGTCTCTCATCATAGGTTAGCTTTACAGTTTCTACAAAACCTGTTATTCCAGTACAAACTCTTTCATAGCTTGGATTCTCTTCATTTCCATTGGCATAGCCTACTTCACTTTCTACAATCCCATCTATCCTGCTGAAATACTCCTCTACTCCCCAAAAACATCCTCCTGCTAAATATATATCTTTCATAAATCCACCTTCTAAAATGGTGAGAAACTTTGTTCTGCCCACCAAACTTCCTTATACTTGTTATACTGATCTGTAAATTGTTGTAAATGTACTTTTTCCCACTTTATCAATGTATCATATATCTTTTTAGCCTCTTCATATTTAGTATTGGCTTTTGCATTTTCATAAAACTCTATAGAATCTTCTTCCATTTGCATACCTATACCAAAAACTGACATAGCTAGTGAAACATACTTATTATCTACTTTATTCCAATTATATATATCTGGTGATGGTGGCGTTGCCTCTAAGGCTAAATATATATCATCATCTACGCCATCTTTTATTTTGTTAAATAAGGCCTTCAAATACTCCATATGCTTTAACTCTTCATTGGCTAGTTCTAAAAAAGTTTCCCTACTATCTCTAGTTCCAGCTTGATTGGCTGCCATTTGGTAAAACTCATATCCCTCTACCTCATTTAGTATTGCCTGACTGATAATGTCCAACTCTTGTCTATCCATTTAGTCCACTCCTTTATATAATTTTCATCATAAAACATTTACCCATAATTATACATTACTAACTCTATATAAGCAAAATAAATTCTATACTTGTAAGGTCAATGGAACCATCAGCCTTTATTATTGCAGATAAGCTCCTAACTATTATATGGATTTTCCTTCCCGAAATAGTTTCAATAACAAGGTCTATATCCTCATCTAAACCAGCTTTAAAATTATTAACTAGCCTGTCTTTTAATAAGTCCTCTAAATCCACTTCTGTTGTACTTTCGCCTTCTCTTATAGTTAAAATCTTTTCATCCCTCTTGTAATTTATAATTTATAATTTCCTTAACACCTGCCACTTCTTCTTCTGACCATCCATCTATAAAATATATAGTTTCATAAGGGGATATATCATAAAACTTTCTATTTAAATCTCTATAATAGTTATAATAGTCATTTAAATTTCCAGTGGTTGTATCCAGTGGTTGTATCTTCAAAGCCAGATAAATAATTTTCTACCAGTGACTCATCTAGTTGACCAAAATACTTAAGGTCTTCAAAACTATCATTTCTCTTAAAGTAACTTATTATTTCTAAAATTTCACTTTGGCCTTCTGGTTCTGGTATTAAATCTAAATTTATTTGTCCATTAACTAAAAGCTTTTCTCTGATTACTACATCTTTAAGCCTGGCATTTTGACTATATTTAGATAAACCATAACTACTTAAAGGCCCACCATAGATAGATATTAAACTAATAATTGAAAGGCTTATGGGTATAAACCTATAGTTTTTTTCCTTATTTACTATAAGACCTATCATAACTCCAAATATCCATAAATTTAAGACCATTATATAGTACCTATTTTCAGTAAATCCATACTGATTAACCCTCATATATATGGCAAATCCTGCCATTAACAAAAGTGGCATGGCTAAAATAGGCATTATCTTTTTAAAGCTTAAGACTATCCTATTATTAACGGGCTTAGTTGCAATAATTACCCATATAGATAGGGCTAGGTACCACAAGACTAGGTTAGATATTATACCTTCTGGCCAGACCCTGGTCAACAATACTTTTCCTAAATAAATATATAAAATTACAGTATAAATT
>CAZRYA010000124.1:0-5678 GCA_964604235.1 uncultured Tissierellaceae bacterium
GGGATGATGACCTGAAATTATGTCAGCTCCCCAATCCACCATATCTCTTGCCAACTTCTCCTCTTGCTTTCTAGCCCTTGTACTTCTCTCCACTCCCCAATGGATATTCACAACTAGATAATCTACTTCTTGCTTCATTGCCTCTATTCTAATTTTCATCTGTCCCCTATGAGGGTCATATCCGCCTGCTAAACCTGGCCTAGTGTTTGTTGCATACCACTTAGCATCTGGAATTACCCTAGAAAAACCTAACACGCCTATTTTCATTCCATTCTTTTCTAGGATTATCCCCTTATAGGCATCATCTTTATTTAGGCCTCCACCTACATAGTTTATTTTTGATTTGCCTAAGTGATTTAAAGTATCCTTTAAGCCCTCATAGCCATAATCTAAACTATGGTTATTAGCTAAACTTACAACTTCAATACCTGCATCTTCCATGGCTTTAATATTCTTTGGGTCTGACCTAAAGTTAAATTGTTTATCCGGCCACTTTTTACCTCTAGTTGTAATACTAGTTTCTAAGTTTCCAATGGTCAAGTCATCTGCATTAAAAGTATTAAAAACCTTCTCCCAAGGATAAGCATATCCATTTTTATCAATTTGCCTTCTTACAGACCCATCCATGGCCATATCTCCAATTAAACTAATCTGTAAATTTTTCTCTACTTCTTCCTTGCCTACTTCTTGTTCATTTTTTATTGCTTCTTTAGCTAACTTACTATTGACTTCATCGGCAAATCCTATTCCACTAGCAAGTAAACTCACCACCAATAGGCTTAAAACTTTTCTTCTGATTTTAATCACTCCTGTTCTATAATTCAGATGTACAGTTGGGACATCTGATAGCTTCGATGTTTATGTCAGTTTTACAAAAAGGACAAAGCTTACTTGTAACTACAACTTCTTCTACTAATTCATCCTTTTTAGTATACTTATTTATCTTATCTACTACTAAAAATATTGAAAAAGATATTATTAAAAATTCCACTACTGCGTTTATAAATAATCCATAGTTAATAGCTGCATCTCCTATTGTTATAGAAAGACTGCTAAAATCAACCTCTCCTAGTATAATTCCAAATAAGGGCATTATTAAATCATTAACCAATGAACTTACTATTTTTCCAAAAGCCCCCCCAATAATAACCCCTATTGCCATGTCAATGATATTACCTTTCATTGCAAACTCTTTAAAATCTTTTAACATTGTGTTTCCTCCCTTTAAATTAATATATTATTCCTTTCCTACTAATATACCCTTATATTTCTCTTATAAAACAAGACCAACTTGTGATATAATCCTATATAATAAACTATAGGAGGTAATCATGAGAGTATCTTGGCAAGAGTATTTTATGGATATAGCTGTAAAAGTATCCTCCCGTTCTACATGTGATAGGGCTATGGTTGGATGTTTAATTGTAAATGATGATAACAGAATAGTATCAACTGGATACAATGGATCTGTATCAGGCAATCCCCACTGTGATGACGTTGGTCATACACTAAGAGACAACCACTGTATTGCAACTATCCATGCAGAGATGAATGCAATATTATATTGCGCTAAGGAGGGTATCTCTATAAACAATTGTACTGTATATGTAACACATTTTCCATGTTTAAATTGTACAAAGGCACTAATTCAATCTGGAATTAAACATATATACTACAAACACGACTATAGGATAGATTCCTATGCAATAGAATTACTTGATAAAAACAATATCAGACATGAAAAAATTGGCTAAAGAGCATCTTTAGCCAATTTGTCTGCCAACTCATTATATTCAACTCCTGAATGAGCCTTTACCTTTACAAAGACCACTTCTAACCTATCTACTATAGAATCATAATAAGTCTTGTAGGCCCTTGTCCCTTCTTTATTGGTCTTCCACCTACCAAGTGCCCATTCTTCTATTCCCTTATAATCATAGTGAAGATATATTCTATCTATACCCTTATCTATTGCTTTTTCCATGGCAACCCTTGCACCCTTAAGTTCGCCTGCAACATTTCTCATACTGGATAATTCATCATTATACTTTCCACTATAGGTCTCTATTTCCCCTTCATATATAAGTACTAAACCATAACTATAGTTAAAAGTATTTATATCAAAACTACCATCTACATAGGCAATGGCCTCTTTTATATTTAAAGACTGACTTAGGGCCCTATCTTCTTTTCCAATTCCTATAAAATCCTGAGCTTCTTTCTCACTTGAAAACTTCTTAAATTTAGCTCCTGGATACCCCTTTACCTCTGACTCACATTCTGACCAAGTATTGTAAATTCCAATGGTTCTTCCTTCTTTTACTGCATAATAATTTTTACTCATAGATTCACCTCATGATGAATATTATAGCAGAAACTAAACCCATTGTATAATATCTTGACTAGGTCTTCTCTTCCTATTATAAACCTTTTTACCATTGTCCAACTCATATCCAAAACTTATCATAACAGAAACCCTATATTGACCTACATCTAGTAGACCTTCTTCTATTAACATGCTCTCCAACTTACTCCTATTGAAACCTTCTATTGGACAAGAGCCTATCCCCATCCTACCTGCTGCTATCATCATACTAGTAAGTGGTATATAAGACTGCTTGCTTCCCCAGTCAAATAAAGCCCTCTCTGTATCTAATATTTCAAAGTCATCTTCTAAAAACGTCTTATAGCGGTCTATATAAACATTTATCTTTTCTTCATCTACTTCTAGTATTTCCCTTAATATATATTTTATATACTTAGAATTATACTTTAATTCCTCAGATGATTTAGATAAAATTACTACAACGTAACTAGATGTAGATGCTTGTTTTCTAATCCCCCATGAAACCTCTTTTAGTTTCTCCTTTAAATAACTATCTTCTATTACCAAAAATTTCCAAGGCTCCAATCTAAAAGAACTTGGTGAAAGTCTTCCAGATTCCAATATTTTTATCATATCTTCTTTTGAAACTTTCTTAGTTTGATCATATTCTTTAGATATGATAATTGGACAATACTCCCTATACTCTTCTTGACTATACACTTTATCACCTCACATTGTTCACTTATTCCTATACCCAAATAGGACTTAGCTTAAACTAATTTTATAAATTTATTCTTCTATTGAATGGGCTATCCTGCTTGCTGCTGCAGCTGCAATTGCCGCCACTAAATCATCTAAAAATGTATTGACGCTTCCATCCTTTGCCTTATCTAATTCCTTTAAGATTCCCACTTTTTCCTTATCTAAATATCCATAGTTAGTGAATCCTATAGAACCATATACATTCACTATTGATAAGGGAATAATTTCATCTATTCCATAAAGACCTTCGTCCTCCTCAACTATTGTCTGTAGTGGTTGGGGTAATCCTTTCTTTTCTGCTATTTCATCCAAGGCTATCCCCGTTAAAATAGCGTGGATAATTTCTCTTTTCTTTAATACAGCCTCTATATTTTCAAGGCAGATTTCCTTAGTAAGCCCCTCATAATACTTGGCCTGTAAAATCATTACTAGTTCAGCTATATCCTCCAACTCAACCCCTCTTCTTCTCATAGTTTCAATAGCTTCTTTGTTTAGTTCTTCCATTGTATATTTTTTCATTCCTATTCTCCTTTTTTAAATTCTACTGGCATTATACCCAAATTTAATATATAATATGCTTTACGCAGTTATTTTACTGCGTTAAATCACTAAAGGAGGATTTGTCATGAAAAAATTTGGTCTCTTACCAAAGATAGTAATTGCAATTGTTTTAGGTATTTTTATTGGAGGATGGGCTCCTGAGTTTGTAGTTAGAACTTTAACTACCTTTAATGGGATTTTTGGAAATTTCTTAGATTTTTCTATTCCCCTTATTATAATAGCTTTTGTTGCACCGGGAATTGGCGATTTAGGAAAAGGTGCTGGTAGACTCCTAGCTATAACTGCTGGCATAGCCTATACTTCTACCATAATATCAGGCTTGTTTGCCTACTTATCTTCTAAGCTAATGCTAAATAACTTCATAAAAATACCTAGCCTTGGCTTAGATTCAAAACTTGAAAGTTCGGGTCTTGAATCGTTTTTTACAATTGAAATAAATCCAATTTTTGGCGTTATGACTGCATTAGTCCTAGCTTTTATACTAGGAATTGGTATAGCAAGTATTGAAACTGATAGCCTAAAGAAAATTATGAAGGAAATACAAGTAATCATAAGTGGTCTTATTGATAAGCTAATAATCCCCTTACTTCCCATCCATATTTTAGGAATATTTGCCAATATGACCTATTCAGGAAGTGTTTTTACTATACTATCAGTATTCTCTAAGGTATTTGTAATGGTCATAGTCTTACACCTACTTATACTCTTATTTCAATTTGCCTTAGCTGGCTTAGTTTCTAATAAGAATCCAATTAAACTTTTAAAAACTATGTTACCAGCTTATTTAACTGCTGTAGGAACCCAATCTTCTGCTGCCACAATACCTGTAACATTGGAACAAACTAAAAAAAATGGAGTTAGTGAATATATAGCAGACTTTGTAGTACCCCTATGTGCAACTATACATTTATCTGGTAGTACTATAACACTAGTTACTTGCTCTATGGCTATTATGCTCCTTAATGGAATGAATATTTCCTTTAATATCATGTTTCCCTTTATCTTAATGTTAGGAATTACTATGGTTGCAGCACCAGGCGTTCCTGGTGGAGCCGTTATGGCTGCACTTGGGCTTTTGGAAGTTATGTTAGATTTTCCCCAACCTATGCTTACACTGATGATATCTCTATACATAGCCCAAGATAGTTTTGGTACTGCAGCCAATGTAACTGGAGATGGAGCCATAGCTATTTTGGTAGATAAAATATACAAAAAACAATAAAAAAATGAAGGCAAGCCTTCATTTTTTTACTTAAAAAGAGAAATTATTTCTTCCCTAGATAACTTTGAAAGAAAATTTTCGCCTTCCTTAACAACTTGGTCTATTAATTTTTGCTTCTTATCTTGTATACTTACTATCTTTTCCTCTATTGTTCCCTCTGAAATAAGCTTAATTACCTCTACGTCTTTTTCTTGTCCTATTCTATAGGCCCTATCTGTTGCCTGGTCTTCAACTGCTGGATTCCACCAAGGATCAAAATGAATGACCTTATTAGCCCCTACTAGATTAAGTCCACTTCCCCCTGCCTTAAGAGATATTAAAAATACCCTCTTATTTCCCTTATTAAATTCATCTGTTAGGTCTAATCGTTTATCCATTGGAGTCGATCCACTTAGGTAAAGGTAGTCTATTCCTTCTTCTTCAAACCTATCTGCTATTATATCTAGCATTTTCGTAAACTGAGAAAATAACAGAATCCTATCTCCATCTTCTACAGACTTGTGGATAATTTCTATTAATTTTTCAAGTTTTCCACTTTTACCTGTATACTCTTCCACAAATAACTTAGGGTGACAGGATATTTGCCTAAGCCTCGTTAAGCCTGCTAATATTTTAAACTGATTTCTGCTCTTATTTTCATCTAAACTATTCTTTAAATCTTCTTTTACATACTCTACATATTCTACATACAAGGCCTTCTGCTCATCTACCATATCTACTAAAATATTATTTTCCATCTTATCTGGTAGTTCCTTTAATACTTCATTTTTAAGCCTTCTTAAGATAAAAGGTTTTATCTTTTCATTT
>CAZRYA010000125.1:0-5645 GCA_964604235.1 uncultured Tissierellaceae bacterium
GGTTAAGAATAGAAGAATTCCCTACATAAGAAGAGAGGTAGGAGTTGTATTTCAAGATTTTAGGCTGCTGCCTAATAAGACAGTCTATGAAAATGTAGCTTTTGCAATGGAAATAATAGGAGCTCCACCAAAGGAAATTAGGAGAAGGGTTCCCATGGTACTGAGTATGGTGGACCTAAGTAGGAAGGCGACAAGTTTTCCCGACCAGCTATCAGGTGGAGAAAAGCAGAGGGTTTCTATAGCTAGGGCTATAGTAAATAATCCACCAGTGCTAATAGCAGATGAACCAACTGGAAACTTAGACCCAGAAACTGCAACTGAGATAATGAGAATATTAACAGATATAAATGGTCGAGGAACAACAGTACTTATGGCAACCCATGCTAGAGAGATAGTAAATAGTATGAGAAAGAGAGTTGTGGAATTAGAAAGAGGACAGATAGTAAGGGACGAAGAGAAGGGTGGATATGGCGATGGTATTCAGGGTCTATAAGAATATGATCAAGCAAGGTCTCCAAGGCATGTGGAGAAATAGAGGAATGGGCTTGGCTTCTGTAAGTTCTATAGGGGCAGTTCTTATTATTCTAGGGCTTGTTTTGATCATAGTGTTAAGTATAAATAATATAGCTATTGAAACAAAGGCTAAATTTGATGAAATTCAAATATTTTTAAAAGATGATATAACAGCAGAAGACTTAAGTATTATAGAAGAGAAGATTAGGACCAATCCTCAAATAAGTAATTTTAAGTTTGAAACTAGGGAGGAAGCACTTGAAAAAATAAAGGAAGACTTTGGAGAGAATGCAGATATCCTTAATGGTTTAGAAAAGACCACAGCCTTACCTAATTCCTTTGTAATTTCAATTACAGATATAAAGTACACAGATGGAATCGTTAATGAGTTTAAAGATATGCCAGGGGTTGAAAAGGTTCCCTATTACAAGGACGTAGTAGATAAATTAATCAATTTTTCCAATTACATAAGGTTGGGAGGCCTTTTTATAACTGGTATTTTAGTATTGGTTTCAATTTTTATAATATCTAATACTATAAAAATAACAGTGGCTGCTAGGCAAAAAGAAATTGGAATAATGAAGTATGTTGGTGCAACTAATGGATATATAAGAGGCCCCTTCATCATTGAGGGAATAGTTTTAGGCCTAATAGGTTCAGCTATATCCTTGCTAATTATAAACTATGGTTATTCTTACTTTTATAATTCAGTAGGAGATAAGTTATATTTAGCTACGACAGTTTACCTAGTTCCACCAGTGGCCTTAATAAAAGATTTTACGATAATATTTGTATCAATTGGAGTGGGAATTGGAGCAACTGGAAGTATTGTTGCCCTTAAGAGATATTTAAATGTTTAGGAGGAGAGAACTTGAATAGGAAGAGTAGATTTTTGTGTTTGGGTTTGAGTTTGTTTTTTACTTTGAACTTTACAAATGCCTATGGGTCAACTAAAGTAGATGCCCTTAAGAAAAAGAAAAGTTCTGCCAATGAGCAGATGAAAGAAAAGCAATCTGAGATAAAGGAAATTAAAACTGAAGTAAATAATGTGTCACAGCAAATATCAGATTTAGACAAGAAGATGGACCAAGCAGGGGTAGAACTTGACAAGGTAGAACAAGAAATTAATGCGATTTCAAAAAGTATAGATAAAACTCTTAAAGAGTTAGAAGAAGCAGAAAAAAATATTGCAGAAAATCAGGAATTATTTAATGACAGGATAAGGACTATGTATATGACAGGAGATGCTGGCTATTTACATGTACTTTTATCTTCATCTAGTATTAGGGACTTTATGGTTAGAAAGGATATGCTACAATCTATTGCTCAGCATGACACAGACTTAATAGACTATATGAAGGAACAAAGAGATGAGATTGACGTAAAGAAGGTAAAGCTTGAAACACAAAAAAAGGAAATTGAGCATTCAAAGGTAAAGTTAGAGTCTAGGAAAAAAGACTTAGAGAAAGCTACAAGGGCCAAAGAGGATTTAATGGTTCAATTAAAGTCTGATATAAAGTCAGCAGAGGCAGAGTACGATAAATTAAACCAACAGGCTAAGGATATAGAATCAGAAATTAGGAAACTTAGTAGACCAGATACAACTTATACTGGGGGAGTGATGAGCTGGCCAGTTCCAGGTTATTCTAGAATATCTTCACCCTATGGGTATAGGATACATCCTATATTTAAAACTAAGAAATTCCATTCAGGTATAGATATTCCAGCTCCAACGGGAACGCCTATAAAGGCTGCATCAGATGGTACAATTGTTTATTCAGGAACCTTAGGTGGTTATGGAAAGGCAATTATGATAGACCATGGTGGAGGAATCGTAACTTTATATGCCCATAATTCTTCCCTGTCTGTTTCAGTAGGAACTAAGGTAGGAAGAGGACAGACAATAGCCAAAGCAGGAAGTACAGGTTATTCAACAGGACCACACTGCCACTTTGAAGTTAGGAAAAATGGTTCATATGTAAATCCATTACCATGGGTTAAAGGATAAGAGATAGAGATAGGAAACTATCTCTTCTTGTTTAATTGGAATAGGGAGAGTGAGTAGGATGAAAAATAGGAAGAACACCAGAAATATATTAGTAACAATAGTTTTAACTTTCATATTAACTTTTACAGTAACTAATATAATAGCTATTAAGGTAGATAATAAGGTTGTAATCCCAGCAAGTGAGTATGTAGACCTTCTAAATATCAAAAACAAGTATGCCAAGGTGGAAGCTGTAGAGGCTATAGTCAAAAAGAACTACTTAAGGGATACTAATGATGAAGAATTAGAAACAGGTCAATTAAAGGGGCTACTAGAGTCTTTAAATGACCCTTATTCTATATATTTAACTAAAGAAGAGTATAAATCATTAAATGAACAGATAAGTGGATCTTTTGGAGGAATTGGTGTAGTAGTAACTCCAGGAGAGGATAATTTAATAACAGTAGTGTCTCCAATTGAAGGAACCCCAGGTGAAAGGGCAGGAATAAAGTCTGGAGATAAGATAATAAAGGTAAATGGGCTAGACTATACAGCAGACATAATGGACAAGGCAACTAAAGAAATGAAGGGTGAACCAGGGACAGAAGTTGAAATAACTATTTTAAGAACTACTAATGGAAAAAAAGAGAATATTGATTTAAAAATTGTGAGAGAAATTATAAAGGTTGAAACGGTTTCAGCTAAAGTACTAAAAGATGACATAGGCTATATAAAGATAACATCTTTTGATGAACCAACCTATGATGACTTTAAGAGAGAATTAGATAGTCTGGGAAAGAAAAATATAAAAGGCTTGATAATAGATGTTAGAGGGAACCCTGGTGGTAGGCTAGATATTGTTGCTAAGATAACAGATGAATTAATTGGAGAAGGTGACATTGTCTATATGGAGACTAAGGATGGTAAGAGGGAATACCTAAGGTCTAAAAAGGGCATGGTAGAATATCCGCTGGTAGTTCTCACTAATGGAGGATCAGCATCAGCATCAGAAATCCTTGCAGGGGCTATTAAGGACCATAAAAGAGGTAAGCTAGTAGGTACTACCACTTTTGGCAAGGGAGTTGTACAAAGGATAATAGACCTACCTGACGAGACTGGACTAAAGCTTACTATTTCAGAATACTTTACACCTAATGGCATAAATATTCATGGAATAGGAATTGAACCAGATATAAAAGTAGAACTTCCTGAGAATGCTAGGGGAATAGGACCAGATTTTATGGAAGATGATAGACAACTTAAAAAAGCAATTGAAATATTAAAATAAGAAAGAGCAACCATTATGGTTGCTCTTTTTCTAAGTTTATTGAATAGATATGCTCTTTGTTTAGGTCTAAGTCTGCTGGTAGGCTAACTCCAATATAGATTTCATTCTTTTCGGGATTGTAGTTAATATTCCCTGTAATAGAATTAGCTAAAACCTTGTCTTCCTTAGTTTTATCATATTGGATTAAAGTATAGCTGTTGTGGTTAGAACTGTTTTTAACCATAAATAAATCATTATTAATTACTTTAAATGTAACAATGTTTTTATCTATTAAATCAGACTTTTCCTCTGTAAGGGACCTTATATATAGTTGGTTGTCATTGTTGTCCTTATTAGGTTTTAAGAAGACCACAGCCCCATCTCCTAAAAACTTTGGAGAAATTCCCTTGTCTAGTAACTTAAATTCTGAAAAGTCACTTGTCAGGTAAATAAGACTTTCATCAGACTTATTTTCAACGACTAAATACTGGTCATTTTTAAATTGGACACATTGAAGGTCCTTGTTTAAATGGGCAACCTTAGATTTTACAGATTTGCTAATATCATACTGGTATATACTAGTTTCCTTCTTATCTTTTGATACTACAAGCATTGTGTCTGGGTCTTTCCAAATAACTGAACTAGGGATAACTTCATCTAACAAGATTTTATATGCCTTTAAGTCACTTTGGTTGACTAGGTATAAGTTCTTGCCAATATCTGTTTCTTCAATTATTGCCATAGACTTGTGGTTTGGATTTATTTCTATATTTAAGATTTTGTAATTTGTAGTAAAAAGTAGAGTTTTATCACTAGAGTTAACATTGTAGGCCCATAGTTCTTCACCAGCTTCAAGGGCCTTTTTATAGATCAAGTAGTCATCTACATAGTGGATAACATGTCCATTATCTATAGAATTAGAAATAAAATTTTTATGTGACTCTAGTATTTCACCATTTTCTGCATTGAATGATGTGAATAAATCAATTAGGGGAAAATCCTTGTTGTCTTTGTCAAATATAGAGTTATATTCAACTTGCCAAACTAAGTTATCTTCGTTTTTTACTAAATTGACTTTAGGATTACTATTAGTTGAAACCTTAAAGTGGGTTTGAATCTTACTTAAAATATCATTAATACCAACCTTTACCTTAATGGGTTTAGAGTTAGTGTTGATAATATTTATACTAGTATCCTCAGGTTTATCTATATATTTTTCTTCGATTTCCAAAGTTAACTGGGGTACTGCCAATTGTAAATCATTTTGGTCAAATATACTGCTTACATAAATGTCTAGCTGGTTATTTGTTTTTAAAACTTTCTCTACCTTAGCTCCAGAGGATTCCATTAGTCCTAAAGAAACTAAAATACGTCTTTTTCCATTTTTTTTCTTTGATTTAACAGGCTTCAGAATTTGTCCATAAGGTTCTGTGTTTTGAAAAGATTTTGTAAGTTTAATACTATCTACTTCAAAATCTATCTCTTCAGTAGTTTCTTCAACTGAAACATTGGCTACTTCTTCTCTCTTAACACAACCTAAGAGAAATATAGGAAGTAGGAATATAAACACGAAGAATTTTACTTTTTTCATTTTTTCGCCTCCTTAGTACTTAGTTTACTATATTTTTAAAAAATCTTCAATAAACAATAATATATTTTGACAAAAGACACTATTGTTATATAATATTATCAGTAGTGAACATTTGTTCAAGAGGGGTGTATATATGGATAAATTTAAGATAGAATCTAACTATAAGCCAATGGGTGATCAGCCAGCAGCCATAAAGTCTTTGGCAGATGGAATAAAAAATAATTTAAAACATCAAACCTTAGTGGGAGTTACTGGTTCTGGTAAGACATTTACCATGGCAAACATAA
>CAZRYA010000126.1:0-5635 GCA_964604235.1 uncultured Tissierellaceae bacterium
ATGTATGAGATATTTGGATGGGTTCCATCATTAGAAATCAAGGAAGCTTCTTCAGACCATCAAGGGGATGAAATTTCTGTAGAGGCAATAGCACAAAGTAATCCAGATTGGATATTTGTATTAGACCGTGATGCAGCAGTATCTTCTAGTGAAGATGCAGTTCCTGCTAAAGACGTTATAGATAATTCACCAGCTCTTAAAAATACAAAGGCTGTAACAGAAGGAAACATAGTATATGCGCCAAATGACACATATACAAATGAATCAATAGAAACTTACTTAGAGTTATTTAAAGACTTAGCAGAAGCTTTATCTAAGTAGTAAAAGGAGTATAATATAGTGCTAAAAAATACAATGGTAAAGAATACTGAGGCTGGAAACTATCAGCCTCAGTATTCTAATAAAAATAAAATATGGACAAAACAATTTATATTGGCAATTTTAGTGGTGGCTTTCTTAGGTTTCCTGTCTTTATTTACAGGAGTTTATGATATACGAGGCCAGGAAGATGGGTGGTCTATGTTTTTTATAACTAGGGTTCCAAGAACTGCTGCACTTATGTTGACTGGGGCTGCCATGTCTATGTCAGGTTTAGTTATGCAACTTATAACACAAAATAAGTTAGTCGAATCCACCACAACAGGGACAATTGAGTGGGCAGGGTTAGGACTTGTTTTTGTTTACCTATTAATTCCAGCACCTACTTTAGTTCAAAGGATGACAGGGGCAATTTTATTTTCATTTATAGGAACTATGATATTTTTCATGTTTTTGAGGAAAATAAAATTAAGGTCATCTTTAATTGTACCTATTATAGGTATGATGCTAGGGGCAGTTATTTCAGCCATTTCCACATTTATAGGTCTTGCTTTCCAAATGACTCAAAGTGTAGATAGTTGGTTTGTTGGCTCATTTGCATCAGTTCAAATAGGAAGATATGAGTACTTATGGTTGATAGTACTAGTAACTATTTTAATCTTTATTTATGCAGACAGACTAACTATAGCAGGCTTAGGAGAAGATATCACTACTAGTTTAGGAGTTAACTACAATAGGATAGTCCTTTTAGGGACAGGATTAATTTCATTTGCAGTTGGTATAGTTGCTGCTGTTATAGGCAATCTTCCATTTTTAGGCCTAATAGTTCCCAATCTTGTTTCTATGTATAGGGGAGATGACTTAAGAAGTAATCTGCCTTGGGTTTGTGTGGTAGGTATGGGGACTATAACAATTTGTGACATAATCTCAAGAACGATAATAATGCCATTTGAAGTTCCTGTATCCTTAATATTAGGAACTCTAGGGTCGGTGGTGTTTATTATGATTTTAATGAGAAGGAGGAAGGCTAGATGAGTGAATTAGAGTATAGGGGAGTAAAAATAAATTCAAGTCAATATAGTGAAAGTAGATCTGCCAGTGCTTTTAGAACAAAAAGGGATGAAAGAAAATATTGGGTCTTCTTAACACTTTTAATAGGCTTAGGTTTACTTTCTTCATATGGGCTTTTAGTCTACAATAATCCAGTGCCAATAACATCACCATCCTTTGTCCCTGTGGTGAGGAGGAGAATGGTAGCCCTTACTGCAATGATAATTTCAGCAGTATGTCAGAGTTTATCAACGGTTGCTTTCCAGTCGATTACAAATAATAAGGTGATAACACCATCACTTTTAGGATTTGAGGCTTTGTATTCAACAATACATACAAGTACGATGTTCTTTTTAGGAGCAGGTGCTTTTTTAAGTTTTAACGGAGTTGGATCTTTTATATTCCAAGTTTCAGCCATGGTAATAATGTGTTTATTACTTTATGGTTGGTTACTTTCTGGAAAATATGGTGATATTCAATTAATGCTTTTAGTAGGAGTAATAATAGGTACGGGGTTAAAATCAGTATCGGCCTTTATGAAGAGGTTGTTAGTTCCGTCGGAATTTGATGTACTACAAGCAAAGTTATTTGGGTCTGTTAACAATGCAGATGCAAGGTATTTTCCGGTAGCTATTCCAATTGTAATAATTGTAGGGATACTTTTAATTATAAACTCTAAAAAGTTAAATGTTTTATCTTTAGGGAAAGATGTATGCTCAGCTTTAGGAGTTAACCATAAGGCAAGTGTAATTTATACACTAGTTTTAGTGTCAATACTTATGTCAATATCAACAGCTTTAGTAGGACCATTAACCTTTTTTGGATTTTTAGTTGCAACTTTAAGCTATCAATTGGCTCCGACTTATGACCATAGATATATTTTTCCTATGGCCTTGGCAATAGGATTTTTAATATTAACAGGGGCTTACTTTACTATGTATCATATATTTGATGCCCAAGGAGTAGTTTCAGTTATTATTGAGATGTTTGGAGGAATAACATTTTTAATAGTGATTTTAAGGAAGGGAACATTATGATAAAAATAGAAAAAGTAAAAAAAATATACAGTAAAGAAGTAGAAATAGGGCCATTGAATATAAACATACCAAAAGCTGGGCTTACATCATTAATAGGACCAAATGGAGCTGGTAAGTCTACTACCCTATTGATGATAGGTAGACTTTTGGATATGGATGAAGGTAGCATAACAGTTGCCAATATGGATGTATCCGACTCTAAATCTGAAGACCTAGCAAAAATTCTAACTATCTTAAGGCAAGAAAACCATTTTGTAACAAGATTAACAGTTAGACAGTTGGCTGGATTTGGAAGGTTTCCCTATTCTAAAGGAAAACTTACGAGGGAAGACGAGGAGATAATTTCTAAGTACATAGACTTTTTAGGTCTAGGAGATTTAGAGAATAGATATTTAGATGAACTTTCTGGCGGCCAGAGGCAAAGGGCTTATGTTGCAATGGTTTTATGCCAGGAAACAGAATATGTTCTCCTAGATGAACCCTTAAACAATTTAGATGTGGCTCGTTCTGTTCAAATGATGGAGCACTTAAGACATGCAGCTGATGAGTTTGGGAGAACAATTGTAACTGTTTTACATGATATAAATTTTGCTGCTAAGTATTCAGATAGGGTTTGTGCTATGAAAAACGGTCAAATTGCAGCATTTGGTACGGCAGAAGAAGTCATGGATGGAGAGATACTAACAGATATTTTTGAAACTAAAATTGAAATAATAAAAGGGCCTTATGGGCCAGTTGCCATATATTAAAAATAAGGTCTAGACTTTAAAGTCTAGACCTTATTTTTAAGAGTTTAACCAATCTATACTAGTTTGGACCATTAAGGCAGCCCCTTTCCAAAGTAGGCTTTCATCAATATCAAACTTAGGATTATGATGGGGATATTTTATTCCATCAACTTCTTTAATACTACTTAAATAGAAAAAACTACCAGGAACTTTTTCTAAGAAATAAGACATATCTTCAGCACCCATAACAGGGCTGGTCATTTGAATAATATCCTCTTTAGGAACTATCTTCAGAGCGGAATTTATAAATACATCAGTGAAAGATTTAGAATTGACCAAAGCTGGATAAGAATTTTCATAATAAATACTATAATCAGCATCATAGGCTGAAGTTATACCTTTTACAATTTTTTCTATCCTTTTTTCAATATTAAGTCTAGTAGCTGGATTTATAGTTCTAATAGTTCCCCTAATTTCAACAGAATCTGGAATAATGTTATGGTTAAAGCCCCCACTTATTTTAGTAACAGAAACTACAGCAGGCTCTATAGGGTTTACCTGTCTACTAATTATGTTTTGAAAAGATGAAACTACTTCAGCAGCTATAACAATAGGATCCACTGATAGATGAGGATAGGCTCCATGGGAACCTTTTCCCTTGATTTCGATTTTCATAACATCAACAGCAGCCATCATAGTTCCAGAACAAACTGCAATTTTACCACTAGGAATATTATTAGCCAGGTCTCCCAGGTGGAGGCCCATAATCCTATCAACTTTTGGGTTTTCAAGAGCTCCTTGTTCAATCATAGGTTTGGCACCGCCTGGGTATTCCTCACCTGGCTGAAACAAGAGTTTAACATTTCCCTTAAAAGAATCTAGGTTTTCTGAAAGCACTTTAGCCACTCCAAGTAATATGGCAGTATGGCCATCATGTCCACAGGCATGCATAGACCCATTTTTTGAAGCAAAGGGAAGCCCAGTATATTCGTAGACAGGAAGTCCGTCTGTGTCAGCTCTAAGGGCTAGAGTCTTTCCAGGACTATTAGCTTCTATTATAGCCACTAGGGCGTTACCATCTAGTAAAGTATAGTATCCTATACCCATATCATCTAGGACACTTTTAATAAAGTTAACAGTTTTAGGTAGATTTAAACCTATTTCTGGTATTTTATGTAGCTCTCTTCTCCAAGCTATAATATCAGCTTCTATCTTTTTTACCTCATCTATTATATTGAACATATTAGTCACCCCATATTTTACTATGAAATAATTATAGCATATGTAGAAGAAAATAATTTACTTATATAAGTAAATTGTAATTATACTAGGAATTATTATATAATGACTTATATATAGATATAAAGGAAGGGATAAAATGAGAGAATTATCAGGAAAAACAATAAGACCCAAATGTAAATTTTATAGAGAATGTGGTGGATGTCAGTTGCAATACCTTTCCTATGAAGACCAATTGATTTTAAAAGAAAATCAGGTTAATAAGCTAATGGGGGATATTTGTCAAGTAGAAGAAATAATAGGTACAGATAAGCCTTTTAACTACAGAAATAAAGCCCATTATACTTTTGGTAGAGGCTATAAAAACGAGATAATATCAGGTATGTATGCTAGAAATTCCCATAAGATAATAAATATAGATGAATGTATAATTCAAAATGAAAAATCAGATCAAATAGTCCAGACTATAAAGTTCATGATGAAATCATTTAAAATGGAGGCCTATGATGAAGATAGGAGAACTGGTTTTTTAAGGCATGTCTTAATAAAAAATGGAGTTATGACAGGAGAATATTTAGTAGTTTTAGTTGTAGCAGATAAAGTATTTCCAGGTAAGAAGAACTTTGTAAAGGCCTTAACCAACAAGCATCCAGAAATAACATCTATAGTGATGAATATAAATAATAAGAAGACATCTCTTATACTGGGAGACTATGAAACCACCATATATGGTAAGGGCTTTATAGAAGATATTTTGTTTGGTAAGAGATTTAGGATTTCTTCAAAATCTTTTTATCAAATAAATCCAAGTCAGACAGAAAAACTATATAGGGCAGCCATAGATATGGCTGATATAGGTAAGGATGATAGGGTGATCGATGCCTATTCAGGAATTGGAACAATTTCTATAATAGCAGCTAATTATGCTAGAGAAGTCATAGGGGTGGAATTGAACAAAGATTCCGTTAGGAATGCAGTGGCCAATGCTAAGGCCAATAATGTAGAAAATGTACACTTTATAAACCAAGATGCAGGAGACTATATGGTAACCTTAGCTGGTAAAAATGAAAATATAGATCTTGTAATAATGGATCCTCCTAGAGAGGGAAGTAATGAAAGCTTTCTATCTTCAGTGGTTAAGTTATCTCCTAGAAAGCTAGTCTATATTTCCTGTAATCCCGAAACTCAGAATAGGGACATAAGATATTTAATGAAGCATGGTTATGAGGTCAAAAAAATCCAACCAGTAGATATGTTTATGCA
>CAZRYA010000127.1:0-2522 GCA_964604235.1 uncultured Tissierellaceae bacterium
AAACACTTTCATGTTTACCCGCTTTCCAGGCGAGCGCCTTCAGCCAACTCGGCCAACTCTCCAAAATTATTACCATTAATTAATATTAAGACTAAAGACAATTATAGCTAAAAATCTAATAGATGTCAATAGCTCCTAAGTGTTGTAAGGTCATAGCAATTGATATATAATGGTATAACACAGTTAATAACAGGGAAGATTTAGGAGGGGAGAGATTTGAAGTGCCTAGTAGTAGAGGATTCTCGTTTTTCACAGACGATGATATCCGAATACTTAAGTCAAACAATTGACCACTTAGAGATATTGTTTGCATTAAATGGGGAAGAGGGGCTTAAAGGCTACATGGAATGGGGGCCAGATTTTGTCATTATAGATTTACTTATGCCTATTATGAATGGGAAGGACTTAGTTAGAAAGATAAGAGAAGTGGATGGAAGTTCAAAGATTTTTGTTGTTTCATCAGACATCCAGCTAGGAGTAAAAAGAGAGATGTACGATTTAGGGATTTTAAAGTATTTTGACAAACCCTTTGATATGGATAAGGCCATCATAATAAAAGATATATTAAAAGGTGATTAATTTGAAAATGTATAATATGAAGGAGCTACAAATAGAAGATGTTCTACTAAGACATATGGAGTGTTCAGCAGAGACCTTGTCAAAAATATTAAAACGAAAAGTTCTTTTGACTATTCCTGATTATATTATTTTAGAAAAAGAAGATAAGTTACCAGAACAATTAAAATTTATTAAGGGAAGCATAATGATAACTTCCATAGCTTTTGAAGATAGTCTAAGGGGTAAGGCAAATCTAATATTTCCATCAGACAAGACTAGAGAATTTGTAGATATTTGCTTAAGGGAAAACAAGGTGGACTTAGATGGATTTGATGATTTAGATGCAGATGTCCTTAGGGAAGTGGGGAATATTGTCTTAAATGCAATAATAGGTAGTATTAATAATTTTCTTGGAATTACAGTAAATTATACAGTTCCAGTAATTGACCAGCTAGATTCATACCATAAAAGGAAAGTGGAAGGTATGAGTATTATATTATTTGTTAGTTTTCTAATTGAAGATGTAGAAATTGATGGTGCCATTATTATAGTTTTATCACTAGAATCCTATGGAAAGCTAATGGAGAGCATTAAATTAATCAGCATATAGGTGGATATAATTAATAGGAGGGGTTATTATGGAGAGTATACTTTTTGAGGTATTGGACAATATAAACGAAGGTATAATAATATTGGACAGACATAGTAAAGTAGCCCATATAAATCGTTACATGGTGGAAATTTTAGAAAGTGAAGAAGAACTACTTGATAAAAGTTTATATGAAATTTTACCAGGGCTAGACAGAGAGTTTTTTAAAGAGTCTTTGAGTAAGTGTTATAGTAAAGGATATAATTTTTTCTTTTCAAATGCTATACATAAAAATATAATAATATCTGAGAGATCTTATAATATTAGGGTAAAAAGGGTTGGGGAAGAAAATAATTATTATATATTAGTAGAGTTTATAGATATAACAAACCAAACTAGAAGAATAACTCAATTAAAGAAAAATACTTATGAATTATTAAAACTCAATAAGAAATTAGAAGACAATGAGAAAAATATAGAAAATTTGGCCTATTATGATAGCTTAACGGGTTTACCCAATAGGCTCTTGTTTCAGAAAATAGCTACAAATGCCTTTAGACAGGCTAAATCAAATGATAAGACCCTGGCAGTTATATTTATTGATATAGATAGGTTTAAGCCAATAAACGATAAGTATGGTCATAGGGTTGGAGATGAGGTCTTGAGAGAGGTAGGCCTCCATATAAAGAAGAACTTAAGAGGGGGAGACCTTGTAGCAAGATTTGGCGGAGATGAATTTTTAATTTTACTATCAGAATGTGATAGTAAGGAAGAATATGAAAGGGTCTACTCTAGGCTAAGAGAAGACTTAAGAATCATTCAGCTTAATCAGATACCAGATAAGATAAGTTTAAGTATGGGAATTAGTTTTTATGAGCAGGATGGAAACACTGTAGGTGACTTAATAAATACTGCAGATTTAAATATGTATGAGTCAAAAAAAGTAAATGTATAATAGTAAAAATATATTGTGGGTGAGAAAATGTATCAAGCTCTATATAGAGAGTATAGACCTAAAACTTTTAAGGATGTATTGGGCCAGGACCATATAGTAGACACCTTAAAAAATCAAATAAAAAGTAATAGCATAGGCCATGCCTATTTATTTTCAGGCACTAGGGGAACTGGAAAGACCTCTACAGCCAAAATATTTTCAAGGGCTATTAATTGCACTAATTTGCAAGATGGAAACCCTTGTAATACATGTGAAAGTTGCCTTGGAATTTTAGATGAAAGTATAATGGATGTTATGGAGATGGATGCAGCTAGTAATAGGGGAGTAAATGACATTAGGGAGCTTAGGGAGAAGGCGGTTTATCCCCCATCTAGGCTAAACTATAAAGTTTATATAATAGATGAGGTTCATATGTTGACA
>CAZRYA010000127.1:2532-5615 GCA_964604235.1 uncultured Tissierellaceae bacterium
TAAGCACCTAGTCTTCATACTTGCAACAACTGAACCTGAAAGGATTCCACAAACTATTTTATCTAGGTGTCAAAGGTTTGACTTTAACCGTATGACTATGGATAACTTAATTTTAAACATGAAGAACATATGTGATTTAAAGAAGATTACATATGATATGGAGTCTTTGAACCTAATAGCTAAATCTGCCAATGGGGCCATGAGGGATGGACTTTCACTTTTGGACCAAGTTATAGCCTTTAGTAGTGGAGCCATAAGCTATGATTCTACTATAGATATACTTGGAATTACCAGCTCTAATATAATCTTTGACCTGGTGGACAACTTAAGGAAGAAGGACATGGAAGCAGTTCTTATGGAAGTGGATAGTATAATACAAAATGGTAAGGATATCCACCAGTTTTTAAAGGATTTGACCAATCACTTTAGGAACCTGATGATAATGAAAACTTCTAAACATCCTATAGATTTAATATCTGTAGACGAGGAGACTTTAAAGGCATATTTGACCCAGGCAGGAGGTCTATCTATAGATTTCATATTAAAGTCACTGGAGATTTTAACTAAGGCAGATGAGAAGATAAAGTATTCAACCCAACCTAGAATAATTTTGGAAATGAGCATTATATCCCTTTCTAGGATTGAAAACATGGATATAGAAGAAAGACTTTGTAGGTTGGAAGAATCCATGGTAGCCATGCCAAGGCAAATATCGGAGAAAGCTCCAGTAAAAACTGTGGAAAGGCCAGTAGAAACTATTAAAGTTGAGAAAAATCAAGAAAAAGGACCGATAGGTCCAGATGAAGAAGTAGAGTATGATAATGATATGGAACTGTCATTTGACACAATCCAAGAAGAATGGCAGAATATATTAAATAAAATTAAATCTCAAAAAATGAATATTTATGCACTTTTAATAGAAGGAACCCCTGTAGACTATAAGAATGGAGTTTTATTTATAGACTATGAGGAGAAATTTGGTTTTCATAAGCAGGCTGTAAGTAATGAATCTAATAAGTCTTTTATAGAAAAAAATGTATCTGACCTATTTAAGAAAAAAATAGAAATCAGGTTTGATATTACAGGTCATGGACCTAAGGAAGACAAAAAAGACCAAGACCAAATATTAAAAGATGTAGTTGAGGTTTTTGGAGAAGATAATATTAGTATAGAATAGAAAGGAGAATGAATTATGGCAAAGGGTGGATTCCCAGGAATGGGTGGAGGCAACATGGGTAATATGATGAAACAAATGCAGAAAATGCAAAAAGATATGGAGAAAATGCAAAAGGATTTAGAAAATACAGAGGTTGAAGCAAGTGTAGGTGGAGGAGCTGTTTCATGTACTGTAAATGGAAAAAAAGAAGTTTTAAGGATTAAAATAGAGGAAGATGTAATAGATCCAGATGATGTTGAAATGTTAGAGGACTTAATTTTAGCAGCAGTTAATGAGTCTATGAGAAAAGCAGAAGAAATGATGGAAAAAGAAATGAAGAAGTTAACAGGCGGTATGAATATTCCAGGCTTGTTCTAATAAGGAGAAATATATATGGATCAATATGCATTACCAATAGGAAATTTAATAGACCAACTGTCTAAACTACCAGGTATAGGAAGGAAAACAGCACAAAGATTAGCCTTTTTTATATTGGAGATGGACAATATAGATGCAGAAAAACTGTCCAATGCCATATTAGAGGCTAAAAGAACTATTGGCTTTTGCTCTGTTTGTGCAAATTTAACTGATTCAGATCCATGTTATATATGTAGGGATGAGAAGAGGGACAGGTCTATAATCTGTGTAGTAGAAGGTGCAAAAGATATTATAGCCATGGAAAGGTCGAGGGATTTTAAGGGGCTTTACCATGTCCTTCATGGAGTGATTTCACCTATGGATAATATGGGTCCCAATGATATAAAGATAAAGGAACTACTAAATAGGTTGGGAACAGATGAAGTAGAGGAAGTAATAGTTGCAACTAATCCCACAGTAGAAGGAGAGGCAACAGCCCTATACTTATCTAAGCTTATTAAGCCACTGGGAGTCAAGGTCACTAGGATAGCCCACGGTATTCCAGTAGGAGGAGACCTAGAGTTTTTTGATGAGATTACCCTGTCAAAGGCTATGGAAAATAGAAGAGAAATATAAAGCTAGCAAAAGAATTTGTCCCCATAAAATAAAGTTCTTCAACAAGTAAATAAAGTTCTTCAAAGCAGGAGAAATCTTAGATTAAATTCCAAGAAACCTCCTGCTTTTTTATATCCCTTTTTCTTTCCCCTTACCCTTCAACCCTTGAAATTATAACCTTTTTCCTTCCTTTTCCCTTATCCCTTAAATCTTATTCCTGTTCCAATCCTTGAAGAACTTTATTTTCATTCGTCTTTTCCCTTTCTCCTTCTTCTTTTTCTTCCTATATTCCCTCAACCCCTTGTGATTACTTGCCTTCCTTAGTCCTTCCCCCTTATTTCTAAATCTTTATCCCTGTCTAAATCCCTTGAAGAACTTTATTTTCATTGAAAAATAGGAATGTAGGAAAATGGAGGGTTTGGGGGATTGGGGCTTGAAGAACTTTATTTTCAGGTTACATAGTTAGAACAGGAAAAAGTAAAAAGTTATAAGGGTTAAGAAAAAATAATCATACTATTAAATGTAGAGTCATGTATGAATTATAGAGTATACTATAAAATTATGAGTTATGTTAGAAAAAGAGATATAAAAATAGCGTATATCAAGTCTACAAATATTGTGAATGCGAGAAAATAAATAGCTTATAAAATAAAATATCAAGTTTAAGATAATGTAATAATTGTCAATATAATTAACGAAAGGCTTAAATATATTGTATTAATAAAGTTATGTACCTAACTCCAATAGAAATTATGGTATAATATAGGCAAGATTATCCAGTATATTCTAAAACTTTATAAATACATAGCAAATGAAAGGGGATGAGGGTAGTGGTTATAAATAAAAAAGCTTTATCCGAAGAAGATATAAAGATGAAATATATTACCCCTGCAATAGAAAAAGCAGGATGGGATATAAAAACTCAAGTAAGAGCTGAATATAGCTTTACGGACGG
>CAZRYA010000128.1:0-1961 GCA_964604235.1 uncultured Tissierellaceae bacterium
GCAACCAGTAAACACCACTGCTGTTAATGATAATGCTAGCCCTAAAGTTAAAAATTTTCTTTTCATTTCTTCCTCCTAAAAATTAATTTTTTAAATAACAATGTCATTATACATTATTATTTATAATATATCAAGCATTCTTATACTTTTTTAGTATTCGTTATAGGAATATTTGCCACTAAGGCCGAAACTGTTGAATTATCTTCCTTTTTCATTCTAGTCATTTTCAAATCAAATCCATCTTCATCTATGTCAGCATATTGTGATATGACCTCTATTAAGTCGCTTTTTATTTTATCCAAAAATCTAGGCGATAGGTCTGCCCTATCATGTACCAGTACCAATTTTAGTCTTTCTTTAGCTACATTTTTACTGTTTTCTTTCTTGTTAAAAATTTTAAAAAGCTCCATTATATCCCTCCCCTTACTTGTTAAATAACAACTTAAGTATCTTAGAGAACTTTCCTTCTTGATTATCTTCCAAATCTATAAGTTCAACTTCTTCCCCTGTAATTCTCCTAGTTATATTGTTAAATGCCCTACCAGCTAAAGTTCCTTCTTCCATTACTATTGGTTCACCCTTATTAGTAGAAATTACTATTCCTTCATCATCAGGAACTATACCCAATAGGTCTATGGCTAAAATGTCAATAATGTCATCCTTATTCATCATGTCTCCTCTTTTAACCATTTCTGTCCTTATCCTATTTACAATAAGTTTTGGATTACTAATTCCTTCAGCCTCTAATAAGCCTATTACCCTATCAGCATCTCTTACTGCTGATATTTCTGGTGTAGTCACTATTAGAGCAATATCAGCCCCTGCTATGGAATTTTTAAATCCTTGCTCTATCCCAGCTGGTGAATCCATTATTATATATTCAAAGTCTTTCTTAAGCTCATTTACCAATTCCAGCATTTGCTCTGGACTTACTGCCGTTTTGTCCTTAGTTTGTGCTGCAGGAAGTAGATATAAATTATCATGTCTCTTATCCTTTATTAGGGCCTGTTTTAACCTACAATTTCCTTCTACCACATCTACTAAATCATAAACTATCCTATTTTCAAGACCCAAAACCACATCTAAGTTTCTAAGCCCAATGTCTGCATCTACTATAACTACAGACTTGCCTAACATTGCAAGTCCCGTACCTATATTGGCAGATGTGGTAGTTTTTCCAACTCCACCCTTACCAGATGTAACAACTATTGCTTGTCCTAGTTTTTCAGTTTCCATTAATCTTCCTCCTTATGCTATTTATTAGGTAAATAAGGTTCTATAACTAAATTACCCCTGCATATCTTTGCTATTTCAGGTTTATTATAATCATCTTCAATATCATCTGGAGACCTACTTATGTATTCCCCAATTCTAAGCTGCATAGGCCTTAGATTATATGAGGCAACTATTGCTTTTAAATTTCCCCCATCTCCTGCATAGGCATATCCCCTTAAAGATCCCAATACTATTATATTTCCACTAGCCTTAAGTACTGCTCCTGGATTTACATCTCCTATAACTACTATATTCCCATCATACTCAATACTCTGTCCCGACCTTATGGTTCCTTTTATAAACTTGGTCTTTCCCTCTGTTGTAATATCTACCTTTGACTCAGAAGGTTTGGTTTTTTCCTTATTCGGCTTATTTTCCTTCTTTTCAAATACATACTCAGGTATGTCTTCATTAGATATTATAAAATCATATTTATACTTTAGCAATAATTTTAAATCTATTATATCACTTTCTTCTAATAAATTGGCTTTTATTCCCAATATTTTTATATTTTTGTAGAAGTCTCCACTTTTTTTTATCTTTTCATCCAAGTCAGACTTTATTAAATCCATATCATTTGTTTCTATATTTAAAAAAATACCTTCTTTAATCCCCTTAAAAGTGATCAAATCTTTTCCCAACTTTCCGCCTCCTATCGTCCTAATTTATTGGTAAAAGGTAAGTCT
>CAZRYA010000128.1:1971-5540 GCA_964604235.1 uncultured Tissierellaceae bacterium
ATCCTCTTCCATCTCCTTGTTAAAACCTAAATACTCAGCAATAATATCCCTAGTCATGGCTCCTGCATTTCCTCCACTTCCCCCTTGGAAGATAATAGTTGCCACGGCTATTTCAGGATCATTTGCTGGTGCATAGGCAACAAATTCAGCAAAGTCATCATAAGTTTCCCCAGTAACTGGATTTTTACCAGCCTTTTGTGCAGTTCCCGTCTTAGTAGCCACACTTACTGGAAATCTACCAAAAGTTCTCCTTGCAGTTCCTGTAGAAGATACCATTTCCATCCCTTTTTTTATGTCTTCTAAGTTATTATAGTTATTTAAATTAATCCTTTCAGATTTTCTAGAAGGCTCAAAAGTAACTTCCGTATTATTATAATTTTTCACACTGTCTATTAGGGTAAGTTGGTGCCTATAACCTCCATTTGATATAGTTGCTATATAATTTGCAAGTTGAATAGGAGTATAAGCTCCCTCTCCCTGGCCTATAGTAGTATTTATCGTATCTGCCATCTTCCATCCTGCTTGATTTAAATAGTCAAAAGTTATAATATCAGCCAAATCCTTCCCTGTGGATTTTACTTTTCTCTCAGAGTTAATACCCATTTCTCTAAGTTTTAATACAACCTCTCTCTTAGATGGTGTATCTTCATAATCTATCCATGAAATAATCTCTTCAATTACTTCATATAAGTCATCTTCTGTAACATCATCTTCTTCAGTTATATAGTCGGGTAATTCCCTCTCTAGAGTATTTTTTAAAATGGCCTTAGTATTGGCTATTTTTTTTGCTGGATTTGGTGCTCCACCATGGACTTCACTTGGGATATTGATTTCAATCCCAGTTTTTCCATCTAAACCCAGTTCCTTAGTCATATCTATAATGTCTTCTATATCTAATTTTACTCCTAGTTGTTCCCCTGTTTTTTCATTTTTACCTAAAGCTAATGAGTAAAAATAATAGTTACAGGAATCCCTAAGGGCCTCATAAACATTTACATTACCATGGGTACCCCTACGGCTTGTCCAAACAAGACATTTAAAGTCCTTGTCACCTATTGTTACATAACCCATATCTCTTATGGTTTTCGTAGGACTAAAACCCTTATTTAAAGCTGCCAAAGCTGTTACCATCTTATAGGTTGATCCTGGTTGTATAGCCGTTTGTGTTGCTATATTATAAAGTGGCCTTGGTGCTAGTAAATCCTTTTCATCTTCTGGAAACAAGCCTAGCCAATCGGCAGCTGATATACCAGTTGTAAATAGGTTTGGATTATAGGCTGGATAACTTGCCATAGCTAAAACTTCTCCCGTTTTAACATTTACTGCCACCGTAGCTCCTGATGTAGCATTTCTATAGGGGCCACCTTTTTTTCTAGTTGCCATAGGATAGTCTCCCCATGGACTCTTATAGGTGCCTCCTGTTCTTATGGCTTCTAAGGTTTTAATAAGAGTTTCTTCTGCTACTTTCTGTAAATCCAAATCTATTGAAAGATATATATTATTTCCCGGGACAGATTTTTCTTCTGTTACTACTTTAGTAGTATTTCCAAGAACATCAACCTCTACCTTTTTTATTCCATCTTTTCCCTTTAAATAATCTTCAAAACTTTCTTCTATTCCCGTTTTACCAATAATATCATTAGGTGAGTAGCCCTTTTCAGTAACATACTTATCGATTTCTCCCTGCTGACTTATCTTGCCTAAATAACCTAATATATGGGCAGCTGTCTCTCCTTCTGGATAAAACCTTATAGGCTCAACAGATATATCTATTCCATTTATATCTGGCATATGCTCAGATATTTTTGCTACAGTTTTGTCCTTTATTCCATAGGCAATATTTATAGGTTCATAGGCCCTATGGCCCTGTTTACTCATTTGATCATAGAGGACAAGTATAGACCTTGCTTCATAATTACTTAAATTCTCATCAATATAGGTATTATCTCTCAGTCTTTTAAATATTTCATTTGCACTTGCCTTAGTATGGTCTTCACCTTTAGAATACAACCTTTCCATTAGGGCTTCCTTGTTATTCATAAAAGTATACTCATACTTATCAACTATTGAAATTTTAGGATTTACTCCATTTTTCAATAGTTGCTCTTGGGCAGGGCCACGAATATTATCCTTTACTAGAAATTCATCAACTAACTTTTTAGAGTTTATATATTCATATAGGTATTCTTTAGGAGATAAACTCTCCTCATTATTTTTCCCACCATAGACATAGTCTATTGTTTTGTTTTCTAAATCAACCTTGGCCTCCACAGGAAACTCTTTATCTTTTTCCCTTATGAAGTCAACTAGGATTTCTCCTATAACTATAGAGTCTCCATTTTCCTTCACCTTTATATAATCTAAAAAGTCCCATAGGGATATTCTCTTAAACAAGTTTAAAAAATCCTCTTCTCCACTTGTATCATAGCTAATAAAATCATAAGTATCCATTAATCTTCTTTTATTACTTATATATTCTTCATCGTAAGACAAGACAGTTTCTTCCATTATAATATTTCCTTGTAAATTTTTAGCTGAAAGTATATCATAGGTTAACTTTCTAGATAAATGATGGGTCATTAGTTTTCTAATTACAGTCTTATCACCACTTATTATTTGAACTAGACTATCTAATGGTCCTAGCTTTTCATCTATATTATAGGTCTTTTTCCAATTCAATATATTTTCATCTTCGAAAAATTTAAAAACTAATTCCCCATTTACTATTTCAGTTTCAATAGGAACCTCTATTCCCTTCCTACCTAGGGAGTAAATTGCTTTTTCTGCTGGTATAAACTTAAAATGTTCAGGATACTGGTCGCTTTCATACTTAGATAACATTATATCCTTTACTAAATTCTCATTTTGAATTATTTCTATAACCCTATCATTAGGACTTAATTCAGATGTTTTATAATCCTCCTCAGTCTTATACTTAAAGACATTTAATTCAATAGGATAATCAGAAATATAATCTGCACCATCTTCTTCTATAAATCTGACTAAGTCTAGTAGGGTTTCATTTAACTTTTCAGTCTTTTCTTTTTTCTTATCCTTATTTTTTTCTGTTATTGCCAATTCATCCTTTAAGATTTGCACAGTAAAACTAGGCTTGCTACCTGCTAATAGTTTACCATTCCTATCCCTTATCTCTCCCCTAGGGGCTGTTGTATAAATATTCTTCATTCTAGTATTGTCTGCCCTCTCCCTATATTCATCACCATCAGCTATATTTAATATTGCCAACCTCCAAGTTAAAGCAAACATCATAATGATAAGTATCAAAATGACTATATTATATCGATTACTTATTTTTTTGAAAAACTTCATATCTACACCTCTATCCTCTAGTAAACCTTATTGCTGGTGCCGTGAAAATCTTCAAGAAAATCTTATAAGCTATGTACATAAGTAGCCCATTATAAATGCTTTCAACTACACCAACCCTAACCATAATATCTAATATTTCCACATCATGCCCTAAGAAAAATATAAAAAACCCATAAAAGAAATTATACACATAGGTCATAATAAAAGCTAAAAACATGGGAATAATATAGTTATCACGA
>CAZRYA010000129.1:0-5524 GCA_964604235.1 uncultured Tissierellaceae bacterium
GGTTTATCTCGTCCTTTGACGATATAAGCCTTTTTTTTATTTTTAGGAGGGATATTTATGTCAAATGTATTTGATGTCTTAAAAGAAAGGGGTTATATTGACCAAGTTACTCATGAAGAAGAACTTAGAGACCTACTTGGCAAAGAACCTATTACTTTCTATATCGGATTTGATGCAACTGCAGATAGTTTAACACTAGGTCACTTTTTGCAAATTATGGTTATGATGCACATGCAAAAACACGGTCATAAGCCAATAGCACTTTTAGGTGGAGGAACAACAATGATTGGTGACCCATCTGGAAGAAATAATATGAGATCTTTAATGACTAAAGAATTTATAGACCACAATGTTGAATGTTTTAGAAATCAACTTACTAACTTTTTAGATTTTAGTGATGACAAGGCTTTTTTTGTCAACAATGCTGATTGGTTATTAAATTTAAATTATTTAGAATTTATGCGTGATGTTGGAACCCATTTTACAATTAATAGGATGCTTTCTTTTGATGCTTATAAAAATAGGTTGGAAGATGGCCTAACATTTTTTGAATTTGGATATATGCCACTTCAATCCTATGACTATCTACACCTATTTAGAGAATACAACTGTAGACTTCAACTAGGTGGTAGCGACCAATGGTCTAATATGATTGGTGGATTTGAATTAGTAAGAAAGATTGAACAAGAAAAAGTTTACTCAATGACTTTCAGCCTTCTAACTACTGCAGCAGGAGTTAAGATGGGTAAAACTGAAAAGGGAACGGTTTGGTTAGATCCTAATAAAACCCCACCATATGAGTTATACCAATACCTAAGAAATGTAGATGACAGGGATGTTATTAAATTCTTAAAACTCCTTACTTTCGTTTCATTGGAAGAAATAGAAGACTATTCTAAACTGGAAGGGGCAGATATAAATAAGGCTAAAGAAAGACTGGCCTTTGAAGTTACTAAGACCATCCACGGCGAAGAAGAAGCTAGTAAGGCAGAAGCCGGAGCCAGGGCTTTATTTTCAGGTAAGCAAGATGAAGGTTCTATCCCCTTTACTGAAATGAAAGCTGCTGATTTTGAAAATGCTATAGGTATATTAGACCTATTAAAAGACTTAGGCTTGACCAAATCCAATGGAGAAGGTAGAAGGCTAGTTGAACAAGGTGGAATTTCCATTGATGATGTAAAAGTTGAAGATATTACTAAAGAAGTTAGTTTAAATGATTTTAAAGATAATAAAATCCTAATTAAAAAAGGTAAGAAAGTCTACCATCAAGTAAGACTTGTATAAGACAAAAACATCTGATTTATAAATCAGATGTTTTCTTTTTTAATCTTCCAGATTTTAAAAGTCCTTCCACCTCTAACAACTTTTCATTCCATTCTTCTACATCTGAGCTTTTAACTAGTTCAATTCCCATGGCTTGAAACTCACCTTTATTATCTTCAGACAAAGACTCTAAATCACCCTCTATTTTTAAATATACCTCTTTTAGTCTCTCATATATTTCTTCTTCAGGCTTCCAAATTTTCCTTTGCTTAAGCTCCATAAATCTTCTAATTATTTCCTCTAAGCCATAGTAATTATATTTCTTAAACCACTCATAAGTTTTTTTATCATCTACATATTGCTTAAACAAGTCATCTATTTTTTCATCTGATATGCTATTAGTTAAAGCCTTCCAATTGTACACCTTCTGAAAACTCTTCATTATTTCATTGGCCTCCAAATAGGAACCTTTGAGCATTTCACTTTTGTATATAGGATTTAAAAGGCCTCTATCCAAGTCTTGACTTATTTCATCATCTATAGTGTTTATACTTAACTTCTGGTCTGTGGTATTTCCATAATAACTACTTATTTTATCACCAGTCAAATGTTCTTTTAAATTGCTTAAGCCACCATGGATAGATGATGTATAAGAAGATGATAGGATACCATACCTGCTTGAACTGGTTTTTTCATAAGACATGTCAATATTCTTAACATTTTCTATAAACTCTTGGTACATAGCCACACCAGAGATGTTCTTTCCATATCCATAGGATGAATACTGGACAAAGGTCTTGGCAAAATCTTCCTGACCCTCCCAAGCACTGGCCTTCAGCATAAGGTCTAAGCCAGATCCATAACTTCCAGGTCTGTTGCCAAATATTCTAGTCCTGGCATTTAAATTATCTTTTCTAGACAATTTCTTTTGATTTTCTAAGTTGTATTTTATTACATAGTTTTCATCTGGACTTTCATCCAAATCCCCTACAAGTTCCAGTGCCTCATCTATAAATTCTATTATTTCTGGAAAATTATCCCTTAAGACTCCAGATATCTTAAGGACTACATCTATTCGAGGCCTCTTTAACTCTTCTAAGTCTATGATTTCTATCCCATCAACTATGCCATTCTCTCTCCATATGGGCCTAGTACCTATTAAATAAAGTAGCTGGGATAAAAGTTCTCCTTTAGAACCACTTATATCAGTGGATATCATGTTTAGGGCTATCTTCTTAGGCATTTCTCCCTTATCCTCTATATATTTTCCAATTAAAATATCTGTCATTTTAATTCCAACATTGTAGGCAGACCTTGTAGGTATTTTATCTGTGTCCCCTCCATAAAAATTTCTACCACTTGGAAGAATTTTTCTTAAGTCATCACTTGGAAGTCCTCCTAGGCCACTGGGAACATATTGGCCATTTAGGGCTTTTAGCAGACTAGCCATTTCATTTTTACTCCCTTCCAAGCCCTTATATATCAAACCTATATCTTTGTTGTAATGGTCAACTGGCCTATTTCCCAAATTCCCATCTATTAAATCCTCTACTTTCTTTAAATATAGGTCATAGTCTAAAGATTTTTTTAGCTTTAATATGCTAGAATCATTACTTTCCAAATACTCCCTTATATAAGCACTTTTTATTTCACCTAGGGGTATCTGACCAAATATGTGTTTAGTCTCTTTTCCATTTCTTTTGACTTGTTGAAGCAACTTATTCCTAAGTTCCAAGAGTTCCCTATCTTCCAATTGTTCTAAATCCCAATTAAAAGCTTCTCTATAATCCCCTAAGTGGTTAAATAATTGGTCTCTTAGTATTTCTCCCCTCCAAGTATCATCCATAGGCCTAGCCAAATATTCATCTAATGAATCTATTAATTTTAAGTAGTCTGAATTAATCTTATTCGCTCCTGGTAGATGGCCTATCAATAAAGCATTGGACCTTCTTCTAGCCCCTAGTGACTCTCCCAAAGCAGAACAATTATAGATATATAAATTTATTAGACTAGCTAGACAAATATCTGTATAACAATTTTCCGATAGGGCATTTGCCTTACCTGGTAGTAGTTCTAAACTTCCAGCTGTTCCTAAATGGATAAGACAATCTGCCTTGTATATATCTTCTATATACCTATAGCTTGCTATAAATTGATAAGTTGGTGGGCAAACTGGATCATGGAGGATTTTACACACTTCCCCTGTACACTTGGCTCCATAACAACCCCTTTTAGGCTGAATCATAAGTTCCACATTTCCAAAATTTAAACCAGTGATTAAGATATTGTCATCTAGGACCATTGATTGGCCTGGAGCCTTCCCCCAAGTCTTTTCCATGTCCTCCTTATTATAAACTGGTAGCTTGTCAAAAAGTCCTTCATATTCCTCTCTCTTCATAGCATATAGGACCCCACCAGCGCCTTCTATGTCCTCAACCGATGTCCACCTAAAATCACTGTGGGCTTTTTTTTCAAGAAACAAGTCTAAGAGTTCCTCAGCGCTATTTGGTATATTTTCCAACCTATAAGATTGAGATTTCAACTCTTTCATAATTTCCAAAACAGACTGAAAAACATCTAAGCCTGCACCCATTCCAAGATTGTTTTCCACCCCTATACAAGGGTAACTGTGGAGCATAATTGTCACTTTTTTATCTTTATTCTTCTTTTTTCTAAGTTTTATCCAATTATAAATTCTAGCCCCATAGGTCCCAAGCCTACTTTCAATTGCCTTTATATTACCATCTTCATCCACTGCACCTATTATCATGGCTTCAACCATACCTGTTCTCTCCATATCATAAAAAGGATTGGACCCTGACCTATTTAAACCAAGTTCTGATTTTCTCCACTCCTCTTCCGTTAAATGGTAACTAACTAGAGCCTTTAAAATAGGTATATCTAACAGCTTATAGTTTTCTATAGCTTGGTCAAATACATTGGTCTCTCCTTTTGCCCCTTTAAGAGGCTGGAGCATTTGCATATTTACCAATAGGTCTATTTTAAGTTTAGCTTCCAAGCTAAAATAGTTCTCAATAATATCTTCAAAATCTAGAACTCCCAAACTACTTTCTCCTATGGAATAACTAAATGCCGTTATAACACCTATACCACGACCTTCTAACTCTTTAATAAGACTATTTTCTAGATGCAAATTATCATTTATCCACCTTGACCTATGGGTTAAAATTCCTACATAGGAAGTGTAGTCTCCCCTATACCAATCCATATATTCACTTAAGTTTTCAAACACTTGGTCAGTCTTCCAGTGGATTATTCCATTAAAAGCTATGATTTGTCCTTGTGAAAACTCATATTTACTTCCACAACAAGTGGCCAAAAGATATAAAATCATATTTTTCATATTTTCTAGGCCACCTAGGCTAAAGTAAGTATTTACCTTGTCTACTACATCATCCTGGCAATTTGTATAGGCTTTCTCTACAAGATCTTTACCAAGAGCAACCACTGGCAAATCTACTTGCCCTTTAAATAGCCCTTCATAAAGCTTATCTAAGTCTGCCTTCATCTTTAGATTTCCAAGTATTAAAAGGTCTGCTTCTAAAAGATATTCCCTGTCAATTTCTCCCTCTCTAGATTCTCCTACTATGTCTAAATAGATATTAGGATAATCTCTTTCAAATAAATTCCCTAATCCACTGGGGAATCTCTGTCCAATTAATATTAATTTATATTTTTTATCCATAAATAATCATCCTTTTAATAAGGCTACCTTACCTGTAAATTCAATTACAAATAAGGTAGCCCTTTATATACTGGCCTTTAAATGAGATACTAGCTCCTCTGCTTTCAAATCTTCCAGCTTATAGTATTTCCCATTTAAATGCTTATTTATTTCTTTAGCCATGCCCAGCTTTATAAAGCTATCCTCTGTATCTATTACAATAGATTGAATTCCATCATTATAAATTTTTTCTGCCATTTCTAAAACTTCTAAATGACAATCCTCCCCTTGAAAAGACACATTACTCCTTCCATCGGAAACCAATACCATGATTGGGATTATATCTGGGTCTTTTTTCATATTTGCCTTTAGGACTTCATAAGCCTTGGCCATACCCAGTGACAGGGGAGTCCTGCCTCCAGTTGGAAGTTCTTCTAGCTCCTTGTAGGCTAGATCAACACTCCTAGTTATTCCTAAAAGTATTTCTGCCCTATCCTTTCTAAAAGCTATCATCCCAACGCTATCCCTCTTCTGGTAGGCATCAGTTAAAAGAGATAATATTGCTCCTTTAACTGC
>CAZRYA010000130.1:0-661 GCA_964604235.1 uncultured Tissierellaceae bacterium
TTATGGTATTCTCCTAAACCACTATAGGAATTTCCTATTAAATATTTAAGTTCCCACCATCCATCATGCCTCTTCAAAAGTTTATTAAAACTTTCTAAGGCCTCATCGTACTTACCATACTCTAAATAAGTTATTCCCGTTTCCATACTAGCTTCATCTTCTATAATATGAATCTCTTCCCTTATATCCTGTAGCCTTTCCTCTACCTTGTCCTTGATTAAAAACTTCTCCCATATTAGCTTAGCCTTTAAAAATTGTCCAAAGTACTTATAGTGGTAGCCTAATTTATAGTAGGCTAGAGAATACTCATCATCTATGTTTAAAATACTTTCTAATATCCTAGTTGATTCATTTAAAAAACTTTCTCCCGTCTTATGGTCTTCTTTTTCAAAATAGCCTTTGGCCATTTCTTCAAGAACTAAACCATAATTAAAAATACTATCTACATTATCTTTATTTAGTTTCATCGTTCCCCTAAAGAATAAGCCTGCTAAATTTAGCTTTCCATCTTCTCTAGCCTTTATTCCTTTATAAAAACCATATTCATCTATATTATTATCATAGGAGTATAGTATGTCCTTGTAGTCTTCTTCGTAGGGGAAGTCTTCTTCGCGCAGCAGGGCCGCGATATCCGTTTCCGCACGATCTGGTTCAGGCATGC
>CAZRYA010000130.1:671-5403 GCA_964604235.1 uncultured Tissierellaceae bacterium
ATAGTGGAAGATTATTTTAATTCCAATCTCCTTGTCATCCTTCATTTCTATAAAAGTTACCATGTCTGCATTTGATTTAAAATAATCTTCCACTATTATATTCATATATTTCTCTCCTATTAAAATTTACTCATAAACATTCTCTTTCTAGGATTACTTGTACTTAATATCTTATACAAGTGTCCCCTATAGACCATTACAAAGGAAAATAGTAATTGACCTAATAAATACATGCCTATGCCAATAGGACTTCCTCCTACAAAAGGCAGGCTTGTAGTGAACAAGTTTAAAATTACATTACCTGTTACCAAATACAAGATTCCATACATCAACAGATTGGGCACAAACCAATTTACTATATTCTCCCTAGCAAAATCTAAGCTATAGGCAAGTCCATCTAAGGTTTCCATATTTTTTTGGTATAGGGTTTCTGGTAGGGCATTTAAAAACACAAATACGGAGATTTGAACTATAGTCGCAAAGACTCCCCCCATTTTCCCTAAGCTAGCTGTAACTATATTCAAAAGCATACTAGCTATCCAAGCTACAAAGAACACGCTATAAATCTTCCACATAAAGTATAAAAAGCCATCCTTAAAATCCTGAATTGTCAACCTATCGTATAGGACTACACAATGTAATAGGTATAAATAGTTAGATATCATCATAGCACTAAAAAACGCTAGTATTATTCCAGCTATAAGACTTAAAGGTCCCCTAAATAAGGTAAATACTAAAGTATACATTATTGCATTTATAATCATATATACTATTCCAGTAAATATAATCATCCAGTGCTTCTTTATACTGCCCATTGTTTTAGATAGGGCATCCTTGTTTACTAGCATAAAGTCTTCAAATAAGTTCATTCTACCATCTCCTTAATTTTATCTTCTACATTATAAAACTTACATCTATTTAATACCCCTTCTTCATATATAAATAAAAGATGAATTTCTCCCCCCTCCAAATCCTCTTTCAATACATAGTCTATACTGGTACTAAATTTGTGAATATCCACATTTCTAATCAATTTCTTTGTGGGCATATCCCTATATTCATTCAAGTAACCACTTAATATATCCTCATCTTTAAGTAGTTGGTGGATCTGATTCTTATCTATATCAATTTTATAGCTTCCTATTTCATTTGGAATCTTACTCCCCTTATTATTCATTACAAAATCCAGTTTTAAAACTTCTTTAAATAGGTCTATATTAGGAAAAGCCTTATCCCTATAAAACCTATATAGGATTATATAAAGTTTCTGCCTACTATTAGATACCTTGCTATAAGACTCATTTGCAAAATAATCTCCAAGGTCTTGGAAAAATTCAAAGGCACTTTCGTATACATTATCCATTATATAATCTATTGAATACTTAAAGTACTCCTCATTATAATATTTTTCAACCATCTCTTCTATTCTCTTTATCCTTAATATATCTCCATATGATATAAAATCATTTTCCAAGACTTCATATGGTGGCTTATTTAAGTATTTAAAACCATATAGGCTTTCGTCTTCTCTTAATTCAGATCCCTTTAGTAGCTTTAGAAAACCTAGTTGTATCTTTTCTGGTTTTATTTCATAAACATCATCAAATGATTTCCCAAAAGACCTATAGTCTTCGTAGGGTAATCCTGCAATTAAGTCTAAGTGTTGGTGGATTCTTCCAAAAGATTCTATCTTCTTAGTAACCTCTCTTAATTTAGGAAAATCCGTAGTCCTTCCTATTTTCTCTATAGTCTTTTCATTAGTAGACTGGACTCCTACCTCAAATTGAAACAAGCCTTCCTTTACACTGGATAAAAAGTCTAACATCTCATCATCTAATAAGTGGGCTGTTACTTCAAAATGAAAATTCATATTTTCAGGATTTTTTTCCATTATAAAGTTCATTATTTCCATAGCATATTTTTTATTGGCATTAAAGGTCCTATCTACAAACTTAACCTGCTTAACCTTCCAATCTATTAAAAGTCCTAATTCCTCTTTCACCCTTTCTAAAGGAAAGTACCTTACCCCCTTAATAGTTGAAGATAGGCAAAATTTGCAGTTAAAGGGACAGCCTCTAGAGCTTTCATAATATATGATTTTATTCTCCAATTCTTCTCCTATATCCCTGCCACTATAGGGCGATGGGATTAAATCCAAGTCTTTCAATAGTTGCCTTGGAGGATTTTCTACTATTTTGTCTTCATCCCTATAAATAAGTCCATTTATGCCTAAAAGGGACTTTCCTTCTTTTAGACCTATGATAAATTCCCTTATGCTTTCTTCTCCTTCTCCATATATAATATAATCAATGTCAGGATTTTTTTCCATTAAGCTTGGACCATCATAGGATACTTCAGGTCCTCCCAGGAGAATTTTAATATTAGGCCTTACTTTTTTTAATATCTCGCATATTTCTAAGGTTTCATTTAGGTTCCATATATAGGTTGAAAAACCTATTATGTCAGGATTTTCTTCATAAAGCTCTGAAACTATATAGTCTATATTTTGATTAATGGTATATTCTCTTGTTTCTGTTTCGACTAAATCCTTAACCATACCTTCTAAATACCTAATAGACAAACATGAATGGATAAACTTAGAGTTTAAACTCGTTAAAATTAATTTCATCTTATACCTTCCTTCTATTTCTTTATTCTTATTATTTTATTGTAACACAAAATTAATGTTTTTATTAACTTATAAGTATTGATACTTTATTGTTCTTCCTATAAAATGGTATATGTAATTACTAGGGGAGGTGGATAGGTTGTTAGATTTTGATAGAATCTCTATTCAAGAAATGTCTAAGGAAAATATGCTACTAATTATTGAGGCTTTAGAGTATACAGGGAAAAATGCAAATATAGAGGATTTTTTAAGCTTGAGAACAAGTATTTTAGAGGAGCTTGCTTCTTTAGCAGAAGTTGACTCTAATACTTTTTTAGAATATTTAAAAAGATAGACCTATATTGGCCTATCTCTAAATAGATACTTACCCGTTTTATTTTCTACTAAAGAAGTTAAAGTTCCATTTATAACTTCTTTTTTTATTACCTTTGATTCATTTAAAAGACTGTGAAAGAACACTTCCCCCTCATTATAATCAAAAATATTCGGTAATACATAATTTTCGATTACTAGGCTATCTGGATTTATCCTAGACTTCCTAAGTAATAAACTATAATTGGTCATATCAAGATAAAACTTAGGTAGGCTTCCTGTAAAATCATCTCTTATGCCATCGTATATTACCCTGCCATAATAAGTTTTTGGATGGCCACCTTCTAAAACTCTCAATATGTCTTCCAATTTACCATAGCTAGGTGTAGGAATACCATTTAGTAAGCTTATTATCTTTATTTTTTCTTTTTCAAATCCTATAGTAAAGTTCTTATCTCCTCTAAAGGAATCATACCTATAGTAGCTGCTAAACTTTTCTACATATTCAGCCTGGTTTAAATTTATAATCTCGTCCTTCAAGAATTCTCCTACTAGGTCTATTTTATTTAGGTAGGCCCATAATAAATAAGCCATTGATAAATTCTCTAAGATATCCTTCATATTATTAGTGGTAAAGAGCATATTTTTTACAAGCTCCTCTTCCATTAAATCTAATCTTTTATTGACTAAAACTAAGGGGATTAACCTTGAAAATATAGACCTGTCTTCTTCTCTATAAGAATCCTTTCTACATTTTATAATGTTTGTAAGCCTGGTGTCTCTAAGATTTCCATATTGGCTCCATAACTTTAACTCTTCGTAAAATCTCCTATAGTCAACAATATTACCTTCCCTAACTTTAGAAGGTAATATTGACTTTATTGTTATTATGGCTATTTCCCTTAAATAATCGTTTTCATCTCTTGAATTTAAAAATAGACTTAGTAGGATTCGTTCTACTTTTTTTTCCATTTTTACATTCTCTCTGGCGCTTCTATACCCAATAAGCCTAAACCTATCTTTATAGTATTCTTAGCAGAATAAGACAAGAGTAACCTGGCCTTCTTTAAAGCTTCGTCATCTGTGTTTATTGGCGTAGTATTATAAAGCTTATTGTAGGCCTTAGCTAGTTCAACTATATGCCTAGTTATTATATAAGGTTCATTTTTCTCCATAGCTGCCACTATTGTATCTGGGAATTCATATACTAACCTTGCTATATTTATTTCTTCCTCTGTTTTTAATAGTGAATAGTCCACCTTATCTTCTATGCTAAAGTTTCCCTTATCTAGGATAGAGCAAATTCTCGCATGGGTATATTGAACATATGGGCCCGTTTCCCCTTCAAAATTTAAAGTCCTATCCCACGAGAATACATAATCCTTAATCCTTTGGTTAAACAACTCTTGGAAGATTACAGCCCCTATACCTACTTGCTTGGCAACTTCTTCTTTATTTTCTAGGTTAGGATTTCTCTCCTCTATTATTTCCAAGGTACTGTCTATGGCCTTATTTAATACATCTTCTAAGAATACAACTCTTCCCTTTCTAGTGGACAAAGTCCCATCTTCTAAACTTACCATGCCGAATGGAATGTGGATACAATCATTAGCCCACTCATGACCCATTAGTTCTATTACCTTAAAAAATGCCTTAAAGTGAAGATTCTGTTGGGAAGCAACTACATATATATTTTTATAAAAATCATAGTTTTCTTTCCAGTAAAATGCTGCTGCTATATCACGAGTTGTATATAGGGTTGATCCATCTGACTTCATTATAAGGGCTGGT